>NZ_CP007026.1:616064-924096 GCF_000812185.1 Candidatus Nitrosopelagicus brevis
TGCCTTTCTTGAATATCTCTAAATATTTCGATTTTTGCAGCAGATAATTCTTCCATGGCCGAATGTAAATCTCCGACCGTCAAACCAATTAAAATTCCATTTTCTTTTGATGGACCTGTATGAGAAGTTGTTATGGATGCAGGATGTAAACTCAATATTCCGCCAGATTGTTGACCCAAATCCACCCAATTACGCCTTTCATTTTTTATAGGCATTCCCAAGATTTCATGATAGAATTTTATAGAATTTTCCAAATCTTTAACTTCTAAAATTATATTTCCAATTCGTTTGATATTCATACACAGTAAACGGCATTATGTGTTATAAGATTTTAGGGATTTACTTCGACCATGGTTTCAGTTCGTTCAACACCAGGTATTTTCTGTATTTCAGTTGTTATATTTTTAATTTCAGATAGTTCTGTGACATCAATTACTGCTACTGCATCAAATTGACCGCTAACAGGAAATGATTCAGTAATGTTACTTATTTTTCTTAATCTTGCAGCTATGAGCTTTTTTGGAGATTTTACAAGTATTACTGCCCTTACCAACCCAAATCCACCTCCACTTCAATTAATGTTTCAGTGTTAACAATTTCTTTTACATTTTTTAAATCAATAACAACATTGTTAATTTCATCTATCGATGAATTAAGAATTACAGAAATATCCGCTCTACCTGTGACAATCATGATGTCTTTAGAAATTTTTCTTTTTTTTCTCAAAATTTGAACAACTTTATCAACCATTCCGGGTTTGACGGTAATCATGCATAGTGCTTTCATGTATTAGACATCACTCAGTAAGTGAAAAGCATTTCTAATCAGAACTTGCTTCTTGAGAACGAGCCTCTTCCAAATAAGCACGTCTTTCTTCAAGCTCACTTTCTTTATCGACAGATAAATCGTCATCAACTATCACTATGCCTGAATCTAATGGTTCTGAATTTGCTTTATTTTTTGTAGATTTTTTTGTAGTCTTTTTTGTAGTCTTTTTAGCAACTTTTTTTGTAGTCTTTTTAGCAACTTTTTTTGTGGTTTTTTTCTTTTCTGCCAAGTTATTCGATGAAAATCAGAATATCATCTTATTAAATATTTCATTATGGAAAATTAAGTGCCGAGGGGGTGATTTGAACTCCCGACAGCCACGTCTTCAGCGTGGTGCTCTCCCAGGCTGAGCTACCTCGGCATGAAAAACTTGCGAATTGATTGAAATTAAAGCGTATCCTTTCAGGGTTTCCAAACTATGTCAGGCTTATCTTTCCTATTGTTAATTGAACGTGCTAAAATGAACATTAGATCAGAAAGTCTATTCAAGTAAATTGCTGCATCTTTATTGATTTCTTCATTTCTAGATAATGCCACAACATGTGTTTCTGCTCTTCTAGATATGGTTCGGGATAGATGAAGTATAGATGCAAGTAATGTTCCTCCAGGTAAGATAAAGCTAGTTAACGGCTCTAATTGAGGCTCAAGTAAATCCATTTTTTGTTCTAAGAAAGTAATCATTTCAGGAGAAGTTCTGATTTTTTTATCGGACATTTTTGGATTTGCAAGATCTGAACCGACAATAAATAAATCGTTTTGAATTTTAATCAAAATATCTTTAATTTCAGGATCTAATTCAAGAGATAAAGCAACTCCAATTGAGGAATTAAGTTCATCGACTGCACCGTATGACAATATTCTTTCATCAGATTTCCATACACGTGAATTGTCAAATAATGATGTTTTACCTTCGTCCCCTGTTTTAGTATAAATCTTCATAAAAATTCGCTTACTGCATATCTATTAAGGGTATGTTAAAATTCACATGGTGCCAACAATATTGATCATGGAAGAAATCAATGAGGGCAATAGATTATTTCTTGAAAAGAAATTTCAAGATGCAATAAAAAAATACAATATAATTTTAGATAAGGAGCCTGATAATTTGATTGCTTTAAACAATAAGGGTTATTCCTTGAGCAAATTAAAAAAATATTCTGATGCACTCGTATGCTATGATAAATTTTTACAAATAAATCCTAACGATAAAACAGTTTTAATTAATAAAATATCGTTATTTAGAAAAACTGGAGAATTTCACAAAGCAGTGGGTATTTGTGATGAATTATTAAAAAATAATCCTGATGAAATTATTGCCCTATATCACAAATTACGTATTTTAAAAAAATTAAACCGATTTGCTGAATCTAATACGATATGTATGAAATTAGCTGATATTTATCCAGAAAATGGGGAGGTGTTATATGAAATGGCATCTAATTTTTTAAAACTCGGAAATAAAGAACAATTTTTCAATTTACTGCAAAAAGCGGTAAATGCACTACCTAATTTGAAAAATAAATCAAAACAAAATAAAGAATTTGAGGAATTTTTTAGAGATGAGAGATTTATGAATATTGTATCTTACTAGTGAATTTATTAAAAAGAATGGAATTAGGAAGATATGATTTCTGAATTCTTTTTTCAAATAGCTGAATTAAAAAAATTACCACGTTCTGGTTGGAAAATCAAAGTCGGATTAGAAAATTCCGAATCAGTTGCAGAACATTCCTACATGATGTCTGTGATGTCAATGGTATTGTCGGATATGAAATCTCTTGATTCAGAAAAGGTACTCAAAATGGCCATCTTACATGATTGGGCAGAATCAAAAATCGGGGATTTCATGCCTGAACAAATTGGTTATGACAAAAAATCAGAATTAGAAAATTATGCCATGAGTGAAATTCTAGAATCTCTTCCACAAAAAATTCAGAATGACTATCAAAATATTTGGGATGAGTTTTTGTCTAGAGAAACACCTGAATCTAAACTAGTTTACGAATTGGATAAATTAGAAATGGCATTACAAGCAAAAATTTATGAAAAAGATGTTGATCCTGAAAAAGTTAAACCATTTATAATTTCTGCAGTCGAACAAATAATAGATCCTGATGTGAAGAAGGTTCTAATGGACATCTTAAAATAATTATAAATTTACTTTTTAGTATTAGATCATGTCAGAAAATCAAGATGAATTGATAAAAGCACAAAATGAGCTAATTGGAATTTTATTTGAAATTATTAAACGATTACAATCAAATAATGATTTGGATACAGAATATTTCAAAATAATTGGAAAAGATAGTAGGACAGAAAATGAAAATTTGAGATTAAATGAAATAACTAAAGAACGTAAAGATAATGCAGATGTTGTTTCCAGATTATTAAAACAAATTGAATCTAATTAATGCCCACAACTACATGAATCCCCATCATCACAAGTATCATCTACAATTCTAAACTTGTTTGTTTGTTCAAATCGGGATTGTGCATAATGTGAGATGTTCACAATACGTGTTTTCACATCTTTAACATTCCAACTACCTTCATTTTCAAACCACGATTCAATTTCATCTACATCATACCTTTCCCCTTTTTCATTAATTTCTTTGAAAATTTGTTTTATGAGAGATTCATTTTCAGATGTTAAGTGAGTTTTATCCTCAACTAAAGTCGTAATTTCATTTAAACGCATTATTGTTGAATTCAGTAGTGGCATAGAATTGTTAATTTATATCGCATTTATAATATTTCTATTACATGCAATATTTTCAAGCATTGAAAAAAGGACAAAAAAGAGTAGAAGCATCCAGAGCATATCTAAATTCTATATCAAACGATAGAGCAATGCCAGCTTTAGCATTACGAGATAACAAAACCAATGTGTGGGAGCCAGTTGGAGAAGAAAACCTCTATGCTGTAATTGATGAGTCATCAGGTTTTGTTTTAACAGACTCAAGTGGATATATTATTGCGTTATGTGATGCAAAAGGTACCTCAAAATCATTGGTTCAGAGTCTCAATCAAGAACAAAAGGACAACATTGTAGAATTACTGAAAAAAGATAACATTGTAGAGTACAAAGGCAAAGTAGCTTTACCTGTGTAGATTTTATTAATGCCATCAAATATCATAGTAAGATGAACAAATATTCAAAAATCATTGAAGTCAAGGGTCACCTCATCGATTCATTGGTTTTAACAAAAATCTTTGATAGAGTTATGGATCTGGATGGTAAATTTGAGGTTATGAAAATCTCAGTTGGAAAACTGAAAACAGATGAAAGTTATGCAAAATTACGAGTTATTGGAAAAAATAAAACTCATTTGAGTGAAATAATGACTGCCTTACATAGAGAAGGTGCAACTACAAAGACTCAAAAAAATTGTAAAACTAAATCTGCATTAAAAAACATGGTATTTCCAGACAATTTTTACAGCACTACAAACAACCACACGGCAATTTATCATAATAACAAATGGGTTGATGTAGATAATATGATGATGGACAAATGTATTGTTGTTAAAGGAAATAATGCAAAATGTGTTCCAATTAGAGAAGTAAAAAAAGGTGACAAAGTTGTTGTTGGTGAAGAAGGAATTAAAGTTTCAACTCCAGAACGTCCTAGAGAAGGAATGAATGTATTTCAATTTATGGGAAGTGGAAGTTCTAGTGAACGTCCAACTCAACATATTGCACGAAAGGTAGCTGAAGACATCATAAATACAAAAAAGAAACGAGGTAAAATTGTACTAGTTGGGGGTCCTGCAATTGTTCATACAGGAGCTGCTGATGCAGTTGCAAAAATGATTAAAACAGGACACATTAATGCAGTTCTAGCTGGAAATGCACTTGCAGTACACGATGTAGAATATGCCACCCTAGGAACATCATTAGGAATGAAAGTTAAAGATGGCACATTAGCTGTCAGAGGTCACAGAAATCATATGGATGCTATCAATTCTGTTTTCAAAGCAGGTTCTTTGAAGAAAATGGTTCAACAGAAAAAGCTTAGACGTGGAATAATGTATGAATGTGTTAAAAAGAATATTCCATTTGTTTTGGCAGGATCATTAAGAGATGATGGGCCACTGCCAGATGTAATTACAGATATTGCAGAAGCCCAAAGAGAATACAAGAAGGTTTTGAAGGATGCAAGTATGGTGATCATGGTATCTACAATGTTACACTCTATTGCAACAGGCAATATGCTACCTGCAAATGTCAAGGTAATTGTAATCGATATCAACCAACCTACGGTAACAAAATTGATGGATAGAGGAACATGGCAGGCATTAGGAATAGTATCTGATGTAGGTGCATTCTTACCAATGGTTGCAAATCAGATAGGAGGTAAGAAATGACATTAAAAGTAATTGATAATATTGATTTTGAAAAAGGGAATGGACTTGTTCCGGTAATTGTTCAGGATTCAGAATCAAAAGATGTACTTACTCTTGCATATACAAACAAAGAATCATTAGAATTAACTAAAAAAACCGGAAATTCATGGTTTTGGAGCCGCTCTAGAAATAAACTATGGATGAAGGGTGAAGAATCTGGAAATACACAGAAAGTTAAAAAAATATTAGTTGATTGTGATTCCGATGCGATAATTTACTTGGTGGAACCATCAGGACCAGCATGTCATCTTGGAGAAGATACTTGTTTTCACAATGAGATGAATTCTTAAAATTCTCTAATCTGTTTTAGTAATTCTTTACTTTTATGAAGTATATTTTCAGGATAACAATTTAGCATCCAACCATTATCTATTTTTGAAAATTTCATATCTTCACAAGTCACGTCATATTCCTCAAGACTGTTATCAAACTTCCAATCAAATCCATTTCTAATTAATGGATCAGGATAATTATGACCTCTTATCAAAGAAATTTCCCATAGTTCCTCATCAAAATTAATTTCAGCGTACAATGCATTAGGATAAAGATAGATTACATTTGGGTGTGATATGATTGCATCAAATTGTGTGTATGTAACATATTCATTGTGTAGTAAAATAATTTTTTCATATTGGAAAAGAATTTCAGGATTCTGATGAATAGTAATATCTGTAATAATTTCATAGTCTAAAAGATTTAGAACTTGTACACCGTTAGCACTCGATGTAAAAAGTGGACTATATTCTTCTTCAAGTTTTACTGTAAGACAATCATCATCTCTAAATAAAACACCATGGAATTCCTGATCACATTCTCCACGATAAAATGTATAAAATCCAGGTTCAGAATATGCAGCTGCAGTGAATATAGGAAAAACTACTGCTGATTTTTTATTATTTTTTAATTCATCATAAATCATCATATTAGATTCATCAAGTTCATAGTACACATCACGCCAAATTTTTTCTCCATTAATAATTTCAAAATCATTCTCATATGCCATGACTTTGAACAAAGATGGTACATTTGTTTGAATTAGTTTTCCAGGTTCTTCAGATTGTATGATTCCAATATCATCAGAAATTTCCAGTTTTTCATCAGATGAAATAAAAGAGAATGCTCCAATTCCAATAATTAATACTGCAATGGGTATAACAATTATTTTGAGATTCATTGATTTAGTTTAGATTTGATTAATTCAAGTGTTTTTACAGGATCTGCTTTTCCTTTTGTTTTCTGCATAACCTTTCCCACTAGGAAATTTACCGTTTCAGGACGTTCTTTTGCATCAATAACTGCCTGTTTTTCATCTTCAAAGATTTGTGAAATTATTGCATCTATTTCAGATGAATCCGATACCTGTCCAAGATCCATTTCTTGTAGTATGAGTTTAGTATCCTTACCGGATTTTACAATCTCTTGAAGTGCAACTTTTGCAGAATTTCTTGTAATTGTTTTTGCATTAATTGCATCAATCAAATCAGACAAATGTTTGGAAGTAATCTTTGATGTTTGTTGTTTTTCTTTTGTATCTATGAAACCAATTACATCAGTTGTAATCAAATTTGCAATATCTTTTGCATTTTGTTCTGAATATGCATTTTCAAATAATTGGGAATAGTATCGGTCTGAAGCAATTATTTCAGCAACTTGTGGAGCAATGTCAAATTTTTCTACATACCTTTCTTTTTTTGAACTTATACTTTCAGGCATATTTTCTTTTAAAGAATCTCGGGTGCTTTGTTCAATTTTTACCCAGGGTATGTCATTTTCTAGGAAATATCTGTAATCTTGATCTTCTTCTTTACTTCTTGAGCTTACAGTAATTTTTCTTCTGTCATCCCAGTGTCGAGTTTCCATCACAATATCAATATCTCGTTCTGACAAACTTTGTTGTCGTGTAAGTTCAAAATGCAATGCTTTTTCCAAGTCATGAAAAGATCCAATATTTTTGATTTCGACTTTATTTCCACCTTCAATTGATACGTTTCCGTCTGCACGCATTGCACCTTCTAGACCAGGTTCTGCAACACCCAAATTTTCTAATAAATCTGAAAGAATGTTTAAGAAAATCCTTACTTGTCTAGGATTTTCAAAATCAGGATCAGTTACAATCTCGACTAGAGGAGTTCCGGCACGATTGTAATCAACTAGTGTGATTTTTGTTCGGTCTGATGCACCTTCGTAAATTAATCTGCCAGGATCTTCTTCAAGCTGAATACGTCTAATTTTGATTTTTTTGCCTTCAACGTCAACATAACCTTCACCACCTACACTCATGTCACCATAAACATTGAGTTGTGTAATCTGAAAGTTTTTTGGTAGATCAGGATAAAAGTAATTTTTTCTAAAGAATGCAATTTTTTCAGGAGTTTGACAATTCAATGCCAATGCAATACTGGTAGCAGATTCTACAGCTTTTTGATTTAATCGTGGAAGAGAGCCTGGAAGTCCCATGCATACGGGGCAAATGTTATGATTTGGTTCAAATTCTCGATAATTTGCTTTACAAGGACAAAATAATTTACTTTCAAGTTTTGTTAATTGACAATGAATTTCCAATCCAATTTTGGTCATAAGGGTACCTCCGGAAGTTTAGTTTTTGTTTCCAATGCATATGCGGCTTGGAATAATGATTTTTCTTGCAAACTATTTGCCATGATTTGCATTCCTATTGGTAATCCATTAGATATTCGGTATGGAACTGAAATGGCAGGCCTTCCTGTAAGATTTGCGGTTACAGTATTGTAATCTAAGAGCATTAGTGTAACAGGGTCATCTATCTTTTCTCCAAATCGGAATGGTTGTACAGGAGCGGTAGGCGCAATAAGATAATCAAATTTTTCAAAGGCAGAGTTAATTTCTGAAATTAATTTGGATTTTACTTTTAATGCCTTTAAGAAATATTTGCCGGCATGTCCTGCAGAAGGAACAAAGCCCCCAAGAATTATTCTTCTTGTAACTTCTGGACCAAATTTTGTTCTAGATTTAGATATGTATGAATTGTATTCGTATCCTTCAGAGTCCATTTCATATCCATAACGAATATTATCATAGCGTGCCAGATTACTACCGGCTTCAGTTGAAGTTATCGTATAATATGCTGCAACAGTATAAGGAATTGTAGGAAGTGTAACTTCTTCACATGAAGCACCTAAACTCTCAAAATCATTTATTGCATCTTTTGTGGCAGTAGAAACTTCTGAAGATAGACCATCAGAAGTAGTCATTTCTTTTATAATTCCAATTTTCTTACCTTCGATTCCATTCTCAATATTTTCCAAATAATTCACATCATTGTTGTCGATTGTCGTATCGTCATTAGCATCCTGACCTGCAATTATGTTTAACAAAAATGCAGAATCTTTTACATTTTTAGTCATTGGGCCAATCTGTTCAATACTATTTGCATAAGAAATTAACCCATATCTGCTGATTAACCCATATGTTGGTTTTAGACCAACAACAGAACAAAAACTTGCAGGATTTCGTACAGACCCTCCTGTATCCGAACCTAATGATGCAAGACATTCATTTGCGGCAACAGATGCTGCACTGCCTCCGGATGATCCTCCAGGAACACAATCAAGATTCCACGGATTTTTTGTTGGACCAAATGCACTAAATTCAGTTGTCAGCCCCATAGCAAATTCATCTAGATTTGTTTTCCCAGTAATTACTGCATCTTCATCATTTAGATGATTTACCACCGTGGCGGTGTAAGGTGCTATAAAATTTTCCAATATTTTTGATGCACATGTTGTTTTAGTTCCAGTAATGCAAATGTTATCTTTTATTGAAATAGGAAAACCATAACATTTACCAATTTTTTCTCCAGATGCGATTTTTTTATCAATAGATTTTGCATCATTTATGGCTGAATCATTTAACGAAAGGTATGCATGTACGTCTTCATCTACATCTTTTATTCTCTGTAGAGTCGCGGCAGTGAATTCTTCAACGGTGAATGTTCCCGATTTTACATCTTCGATGTATTTTAGAATAGAAGTATTCAGATTCATCTAATTCATCTTTGGGGCACGAACATAATGTTCACGGAAGTTCTTTAATGATTCGATTAGTTTTTTATCATAAGGGATAAATTGATCTTTTCGTAATTCATTCAATGATTTTTGTTGAGACATAATTTCTTCTGAAGAAAGGTCAATTTGGTCTAAAATATCAAAATATTCAAGCATTTTTTTTACGCGGCTTACATGCTCACCATGATCTTCAAGATCGATTTTCATTAATTCTGCCACTCTGATAATTTCTTCTTCATCAACCAATTTTATTCACTTTTAGGATGTTATTTCAACATAAAAATCATCTAATGAGAATATCCAATTCGACTTTTCGTAAAGAGTTCTCAATCCAATCATAAATTGATAATCCTCATCACTTTGTAACACAGGACCAGATATCAGGATAGGAGGATCTGCACTTCCAATTAATGCATTATGATCATACTGTCTATCTCCAAGAATAGTTATAGAATCAGAATCGTTAGGAGAAATATCTAAAACGAGTACATCCTCTTCACTGTAAAAGAAATCACTTAAGATTATTTCATCGTCATTTAAAATTTTTAAGAAATATGTGACGTTCGGAATCAAAGATTCAGTGTTACTATCTGATGTTTTAATTTTTAATATCTTTTTTGAATCATTTTCAATTAGTATTTCAATATTTATGATTATTTTTTCCCCATCGTGAATTTTTGATTGTGTTTCAAAAGTAAATTTTTTTGATTTTGGCATATTTTGTTGTAGAGAGATTTCATCAGAAGAGCCAGGAGCTGCATAAAAGGAAGAATCCATTATGAAAATGCTATTGAACATTATAGGAGTTTTGTAATTAGCTAAAATATTAAGAAAATTGTTTTCAAGTACAATATTGTTTTTTTCAGAATTTTCATAATTTTTTGATTGTAAAATTTTTGGTGTTAGAAGAGATATTTCATTATATATTGCTTTAGAAATAATATTGTTTCCTTTATCAGAAACATGCCCTTGATCCCAATAGATTGCATCGGAATTTGTATCAAAAATATTTCTTAAATCAGAAACATGCGTGCAAGAAGAAAGAAGCACGAGGTTTTGAGCGTAATTTTCATATTCATTTAATGAATTAATTAATGGGAATTCATTATAGTTCGTACCAGTTTCAACATATTTTAATTCCTGATTTGTTAGAGGTTTGTTTCCAAACCCCGCAATAGGTTGTAACATTATTACTACATCAAAATTATTCTGTAATCCTATTTTACATATAGATTCCCAGTTTTTAGATATAGTTTCTACAGAATGTTGAGCACGTAAATCATTCCATCCATCATAAACAATAACCATATTTGGCGAAAGATTTGTTATTTTTGTTTTAAGTAAATTTAGTTCAGTAAATGAATCAGCTCCTTGAACTCCTGCATTAATTATTTCTATAGGATATTTTTCTTCAGATGTGAGAAATATTTTTTCTAAATATCCCGGAATAGTAGTTTGATCAGAAGTTGCGCCATGTCCAAACATCGTTGAACCACCTAGCATGAAAATTCTATATCCATTTTCAAGAGTTTCAGAGGAAAGTTCTTCGCCTCGAAATCCTACACTGTTTATTGAAATTGATTGACTTTTCTGATTTGGAATCAATTCAGTTCCTATTGTTTTAACTTCATAAAGATCTACACACAATTGGTGTTTTTTATCATCACTCATTTGCTCAAAAATTTCATTATTTTCAAATTCACAATTTAATTGTGTAATCCACCATACATTTGCAATTAATTCAACTACCAAAAATATAATCAATAATCCTGAGATCCAAAGAACCGATTGTTTTTTGTAAGAAACTTGAACTGACACTAAACCCTCACCATCAAATTTTGAATATTAATCATAGATATGTCTCAAATATTGTAAATATTAAATTCTTAATGTATTATCTATATTTTGAAAAAGTCATGAAATTATTATTATTATTATTGATTGTTATTTTTTCTGGATCTATATCTAATGTAAATGCAGACAATACGCCAGATTGGGTGAAAAATACTGCAGGATGGTGGGCAACAGATGCTATTTCCGAGATAGAATTTGTGAATGCAATTGAATTTTTGGTAAATGCAGGAATAATCAATGTTTCAACATCAAATGATGGAAAAACAAGTACAGAGGGCATTCCAGATTGGGTGAAAAATACTGCAGGATGGTGGGCAACAGATGCTATTTCTGAAACAGAGTTTGTGAATGCAATTGAATTTTTGGTAAATGCGGGAATAATTAATGTCAAAAATGATATTATTTCTGAAAATATTCCAGATTGGTTAAAAAATAACTCTTCATGGTTAAAAGCAAAAACTTCCACAAACACAAATTTTGAAAATTTTGATATATCTTATTTAACAGAAAAGATCAACACATGCGAAAACTGTACTGTTTCTATTAATCAACATGGATTTAGAGGCTCAGAATTTCTTGAAGAAAAATCATCTGACATATATAGAATTTTTGCAGTAGGTGGCTCTACAACTCATGGAGCAAGTTTAGTAAATGATGATGAAACCTGGCCTGCATTTTTACAACAAATTATCAATCAAAAAAATTTGGAAATTGAAATTCAGATTATTAATGCCGGAATAATGGCTGCAACTACTGAACGTGAATTTGAAATGATCTCTAAAAAAATTGTGAAATTTGACCCCGATATGATAATAATGTATGACGGATGGAATGATTCATACAATCTTCCTTTAGAACAATCACTTGATAATTGGAAATCGGTTTGTAAATTAGGGAATAAACAAAATTTTGAAACAATTATTATTATTCAACCAATTCTTGGAAGTGGAAATAGAATTTTAACTGATCAAGAAATTTATCTTTTGAATACTTCTAAAGATAATAACATAGAAAATTTGAATATGTTGAAAAAATATTCATCTAATTTAAAAGAATTAGATAAGCATTGTACAAAAACTGTAAATTTTGAAAATATTTTTGATTATGTTTTTTCACCAGTCTATGTAGATTTAGGTCACACATCATCGCTTGGCAATAAAATTATTGCAGATAATGTATTTTATTTATTACAAAATATTTTGATAAAAGATGAAATTTCAGACTCATTACACGAAATAAATTATTTAGAATATGCATCAATAAGTAAAAATGGAATATTTGCTCCTAATGTAGATTTCAAAAATAAAAATTTCAGCAATATGATTATAAAAAATTCAATTTTTGATATGTCTGATTTCACTTCCGTAAACCTGTCAAATGTAATTCTCTCAAATTCACGCTTATACTCTGTAAATTTCCAAAATGCTAATCTGATTGGTGCAGACCTTTCAAATTCAAATCTGTCTTACGCGAATCTTTCAGGATTAGATCTTTCTGACACAAATTTATCTGAAACAATACTGATTGGTGCAGACCTTTCAAATACAAAATTGGGAGATATGAATTTTGAAGGGAGGGATTTGTCTTACGCGAATCTTTCAGGATTAGATCTTTCTGACACAAATTTATCTGAAACAATACTGATTGGTGCAGACCTTTCAAATACAAAATTGGGAGATATGAATTTTGAAGGGAGGGATTTGTCTTACGCGAATCTTTCAGGATTAGATCTTTCTGACACAAATTTATCTGAAACAATACTGATTGGTGCAGACCTTTCAAATACAAAATTGGGAGATATGAATTTTGAAGGGAGGGATTTTGAAGAAACTAATTTGAACTATAATGATTTTTCATATAAAAATTTGTCAAAAAGTAATTTTAAAGAGGCTAGTTTTTATGAATCAAATTTAGAAAACTCTAATCTTTCAAAATCTATTTTCATAAATGTGGATTTAACAGAAATAAAAAATAAAAGTCTCAAAGGAACAGATCTTACTGAAGCTGTATTTTCATATTCAAATTTATCTAATATTGAATTTCCTATAACTTCCTATCAAACTAATTTTAATTATGCAAAGATGAATGAATCTGATTTATCAGATCGAATTATATCTGGAGCGTATTTTGGAAATGCCAAAATGAGAGATGTGAATTTTGAAAATACAGATTTTTCATCACGTATGAAAACATACACATTTGAAAACAGATTAGATATTTTAGAACTTGGACCACTCGAATTAAAGGATAAACTTTCACGTTTTCCAGTTGTAGCACCCGTTGAAATTTCAGTAGTTAATGCAGATGTTATTGTAAACGCTAAAATTTATAATAATTTTCATGATGCAGATTTAAGAAATGCACAATTTAAAAATGCTAATTTAGAATATGTGGATTTCACCAATGCTAATTTAGAGGGTGCTAATTTAGAGGGTGCTAATTTAAAAAATACCTATATGGTGAATACGAATTTAGAGGGTGCTAATTTAGAGGGTGCTAATTTAGAGGGTGCTAATTTGAGTTGTATCAATCATGAAATATGTAATTGATTTTATGGAGTTAGTCTATCAACATCTCTTGGATAAAATGTTGTATCTCTAATATTTTCAGTTCCAGTTAAAGCCATCATTAATCGTTCAAGACCAATACCACAACCAGCATGTGGAGGCACACCAAAATCAAATATGTTGAGATGGTAATCAAATGCTTCAGTTTTCATACCTTTATTCTTCATTCTATCCTCTAATTCAGATTTCTTTTCAATTCTGGTACTACCAGATGATAATTCTAAATCTCCCCACATCAAATCAAATGATTCTGAGATTTTTGGATCATCCTTCTTTACTTTTACATAGAATGGTTTTGGACCCATAGGCCAATCAACAATAAAATAAAAACCACTTAAACCTATTTTTTGTAGATTTTTTGGATACAAATCATCACCCCATTGAGCCTTTACCCCTGCAGCCTGCATCTTTTCAATTAATTCTGCATATTTGTAACGAGGTATTTTATCAGGTACGTCAGGTACAGAAAACTCAACATCAGGATGTTCTTTTACAAAATTTTGAACTGTCGAAATGCAGTTTTTGACAAGTTCCTCAATTCTATCCATTACGTCATTGTAGTCAACATATGCCTCCTCAAAATCTATTGAAATTGCTTCGGACAAATGACGATTTGTTCTAGAAGGCTCTGCCCTAAATATTGGGGCAATTTCAAAAACTTTTTCAAAACTCATTGTTAATTGTTCTTTGTAAAGTTGCGGACTCTGAGCCAAAAATGCTTCTTTGTTGTAGTAGAATATTGGAAATAATGCAGCGCCACCTTCAGTTGCAGTGGCAATCATTTTTGGAGTATTAACTTCAACAAAATCTTCTTTTCCCAAATAATCTCTAAGTGCTTTTAATGTGACACTTCTTGCAAGAAATATTTTTTGTAAAACATTTCTTCTAAGATCAATTGCACGTACTTCCAATCTAGTATCAATATTTTTTACAGTTTTTGCATATGGTTCAAATGGCGGAATTTTTTCAACTTCTGAGAAAATTCGCATCTCACTTGGTACTACTTCTATTCCAGTAGGGGATTTTTCATTTTTTCTAGTTTTTCCAACTACTGCAATTGAAGAATGTTCTTTCAAATGTGATAATTTTTCACGTATATCATCATCACATTCACCACTTTTTGTTATAACCTGAATATTTCCTAATTTATCACGAATTGTTGCAAATACAATATTTCCATGACCTCTAACGGTAACAACCCATCCCATTACAACCACATCAGTACCTTCATTCAAAGAATTTAGTTCAGTTGAATAATGAGTTCGTCTAAGATCTCCTAGTTCGGTCCCAATCATTTAGATTTATAACAAATTTTGGGTTTATTTTACATTTGGTTTACAATTTTTATTTTAGAATTGAATGAACAATTCATGAATACGCGAGAACAAGCTATTGCCTACATATCAGGAGCAATTGCCACATATTCCCTTAGAAAAGAGAGAGGTGAATTAGAAGATCAGGCCTCAATGTATGATTTTTTAGCAAAAACCATACCAAATGATCTTGAATCTGAAGCAAAAATCGAGTTAATTGATGAGATCTTCCAATATGTGTCAACCAGATTATCTAGGGAATAGATTCAAAAAGCCAATTAGATAAGAAAAATTACTCTTGACAAGCATCGCCACTTTAGGGTCACACTGTTCCTTACAAGTTTTGAAAGGCGCAAAAGATGAAGGATTTAAAACAATACTAGTATGCGAAAAAAAACGTGAAAAATTATACAGACGATTCAAGTTTATCGATGAATTAATAATTGTAGAAAAATTTTCCGAAATACTAAATCAAGAAATACAAGAAAAACTCAAACAGCAAGATGCAATATTAATTCCTCATGGAACATTAATTGCTCAAATGAGCTCTGAAGAAATTGAATCTATCACAGTACCAATTTTTGGAAATAAATGGATTTTACGATGGGAATCAGATAGAACCATGAAAGAAAAACTCATGAGAGAGGCAACGCTTCCAATGCCAAAACCGGTAACAGAGCCTAAAGATATTGAAAAACTGGTAATTGTGAAAAGACAAGGAGCCGCTGGAGGTAAAGGATATTTCATGGCAGCTAACGAAGAAGACTATAACACAAAAAGGAATCAATTAATTTCTGAAGGAGTAATTTCAAAAGATGAAACTCTATACATTCAAGAGTATGCTGCAGGGGTTTTAGCTTATTTACAATTCTTTTACTCACCATTAACTGGCGAATTAGAATTCTTTGGAGTTGATCAAAGACATGAATCCGATATTGAAGGTCTTGGAAGAATTCCATCCGAACAACAACTAAAATCAAAAAAAGTCCCATCTTTCAACGTCATTGGTAATAGTCCACTAGTGTTGAGAGAATCATTGTTAGATGAAGTCTATACAATGGGAGAAAATTTTGTTGAGGCAGCAAAAAGAATAGTATCACCAGGAATGAATGGCCCATTTTGTATTGAAGGGGTGTATGATGAAAATGCTAAATTTACATCGTTTGAATTTTCAGCAAGAATTGTTGCAGGAACCAATATCTACATGGACGGTTCACCGTACTATTCATTATTATTCAATGAAAATATGAGTATGGGAAAAAGAATTGCAAGAGAAGTGAAGATTGCCGAAGAAAAAAATGAAATAGAAAAAATAGTTACCTAGGATTACTGTAATACTCTAGGAATCTTTTTGATTAGATGTGAGATTGATATTCTACCTGGACCACTAACAATTACTACTAGACTTGCAGCAAGAAGAATTAAATCAAATTCATAACCTTTGTCGCCGGTAAGACTAGTTGCACCTTTTACGAGGAATATTGCTCCGAGCATTACTATCGATAGTAATGCTCCCGAAATTCTTGTTAGAACTCCAATTAAGAGTAGAATTCCCGGTACAAACTCAGCTAATGCAATAGGAATTTGCATTTCTGCAGGAATACCCATGCTGGAAATCCATCCACCAAATCCAGGATTTCCAAATTTTCCAAATCCATGAACTATGAAGATTACACCAATAGTTGCACGCATTCCCATATGGGCAATATCAGGAAGTTTACTTGTCGAAAGTTCTGCATTCATATTTTTTGGAATTAATTATGAGTTAATAATTCATCAAGTGTTTTCTAAATAGACTATAACGTCAATGACATTCGAATATGATCAATTCCAACTCTTTGAAATACATCTCCTTCTTCAGTAAAACCACATTTTTTATAAAATTCTCTCACTGAATATATTGAATCCAATATAATATGAGAAAAACCATGTTCTGAATAATATTCTTTTAATTGAAAAATACAATTTTTGCCATAATTCTTTGTTCGGAAATCTTTGAGAATTGCCATACGTTCTAATTTTGCCACTTTCTCCATAGAAAGAATTCTGACAGATCCAGTAATTTCTTTTCCATCAAAGATTAGGAAATGATCACAATTTTCATCATTTTTATCAAATAGTTCTTGCTTTGATATTCCCAATTCATTTGTAAAAACAGTTTCGCGAATATCTCTGATATGAGAAAACGCCTTATCATCAAAATTTAATTTTAAAAGATTAATTTCTACCATGCAGTACTATTGACTATCTTTGTTATTAGGATACAGATGTAGAGTTGCATCATTGTTATCAAAGGTAATTTCTGCCCTTCCAATTCGACTTTTGTAAAGTTTAACTTTTTTCCCTTCTACAAAATTAAATTTGTCAATTTCAACTAACGTTAATTCTTCAAGTTTTACAAGAGTTTTGTAGACCGCAGATAATGATATGTTTAATTCTTCAGCGATTTTTGGTGCATCTTTAGAATTCTCGATTATTGAAAATAACACCGAACGGTGACATGCATTAGTCAAGGAATCCATAATTTTTTGAGTTATGTCGTATTCACTTAATTGTAAAATGTTAGGTTTAGGCAGGGCTTTACGGACTAGGCTTTTTTTCACTTCATTTGTTGTCATTAGGAGTCAAGGTTAATGATGCTTCAGGTTTTTTTATACTTATCTCTGCATCCTTAATTCGACTTCGGTAAACTTTGAATCTTCTGCCCTTTTCAGAAATTTGCCAACTATCAACATGAATCAATGTTAGTTCTTCCAAATCTGAGATTTTTTTATAAACTGAACTTAGAGGAATTTTATGCTTTTCAGATAATTCAGCAGCTGTTTTTCCTTTTCGAATAATTGAGAAAATGATTGCACGCGATTCTGCGTCGGCCAACATTTCAATAACTTTCTGAGTTACATCATATTTTTTTAACTGAGGTAAAGTTACTCGTTTTGCCATAATGATGCAAGCGAGTATGATTATTTAAGAGTCAATACATATTCTTAGAATTTAGAATGATACTCTAGAATGAATTAATGGCAAGGAAAGCCGGCTGCATGTCTCATATCATGAGTTAATTCATGTATGAACATTTCATCAAATGCTTGTTCACCCATAACTAGACTGAAAATGTGCCCTTGATCAAAACCTACTACGAATAAACCGAATACAAATACAAGTGCCAATGCAGCAACTGCAATTTTAGAGGTACCAGATGCTGTAATAGTAGATTGTTTTTGAGACATAGATTTTTTGATGAAACTTATCTATTTAAAAGTAATTGAAAAGCGTCTCATAGTATGAAGATCTATTTTTTAGCAATTCCTATCATTATCGGTGTTGTGATTGGGATTGGATTAACACTCAATCTGGAGTCGGCACCAAACGATTCATCAATTCTGAATAAGGAAAATCTTATGCAAGGAACAACAATTCTAGGAAATCCTGATGCAAAAATCACAATAGTGGAATTTGGAGATTATCAATGTACATTTTGTTACAAATTTCATGATGAAACAATGAAG
This sequence comes from Candidatus Nitrosopelagicus brevis, assembly GCF_000812185.1. NCBI lineage: Archaea > Thermoproteati > Nitrososphaerota > Candidatus Nitrosopelagicus > Candidatus Nitrosopelagicus brevis. The sequence goes on from NZ_CP007026.1 coordinate 634,585, forward strand.
AAGATTGATCAAGCACATATCAAAACCGAAAATGTGAATTTCGTCTACAGAGATTTTCCATTAAATGGACCACAATCAATTTTGGCTTCTGAGGCATCATATTGCGCCCAAAAACAAAACAAGTTTTGGGAATATCACAATACATTGTATGATAATTGGGGAGGAGAAAATACAGGATGGATTACAAAGAATGTTTTAATTGGATTTGCCAACGATATCAGATTAGATTTAGATAGTTTTAGTCAATGTTTAGAAAATTCTGAATTCAAGCAAAAAGTTCTCGATAATGAACAATTTGCTAGAGAAATAGGTATTGACGCCACACCGTCATTTTTAATTTTTAACGATAGTGAATTGTACAGGATAATTGGCGCACAACCATTCGAAAAGTTTGAACAGGCATTACAAGAACTTGGAACTTCATGAAAATGAGAAGGTTATACAATCACCTTAATATGCTAATTTAAGGAATAAAAAAAATGGGAAAATTTGAAGTTCAGAATGTTGATTCTGTAAAAATGTATAAAATTAGAAAAACATTAGAAGAGTTAACTCAACAATCAGGTCGTGGTACCGAACTAATTACAGTATACATTCCAAAGGGTCAACAACTACATGAAGTCATGACACAATTAAGAGAAGAACAAGGAACTGCAGACAATATTAAATCAGATTTAACCAGAACCCATGTAGTAGATTCGTTATCTAAAGTACAACAAAGATTGAAACTATACAAAAAAACACCAGAAAAAGGATTAGTGGTATTCTGCGGTGCACTTCCAAGAGAAGGAGGAGGTCCGCCAGGGAGCGAAGTTGTAAAAATTTACGAGATTGAACCTCCTAAAGATTTAACCACATCACTATACAGATGTGATGATCATTTTCATACAGATATTTTGAAAGATATGTTACAAGACGATAACATAATTGGATTGTTAGCAATTGATGCAAAAGATGCGGGTTGGGGATTATTACATGGAGATAAATTGGAAGTTCTAAAAGAAACTGGTTCTGGAGTTGCAGGTAAACATAGACAAGGTGGACAGTCTGCCAAGAGATTTCAAAAATTAAGAGAAATGGAATTACAATATTACTTTAATAGAGTTGCACATATCACCAGAGAATATTTCATTGATATTTACAAAGTAAAGGGATTGATTGTTTCTGGACCTGGCCCAACTAAAGAGGATTTTATCAAGAATGAATACTTGGAATATAGATTACAAAATAACATTATTGCCACAATAGATGCATCATATTCAGGTTCTGAAGGAATTAGAGAAGCATTTGCAAAATGCTCAGACATCTTATCAAACTTCAGAATGGTCGAAGAAAAAAAGATAATTGAAAAACTCTTTCAAGAAATCAATACAAATTCAGGATTAGGAAGTTATGGTCTTAAAGAAGTAATTGAAATGTTAAGAAACAATATTGCAGCAATGGTGGTTATTTCTGATAACATAAACATGAGTCGAATCGAGAAAAAATGTAAAAGATGTTCACATGTAGAAGAAGAGCTTATTGAACAAGGTAAAAGAATTGCAAGAAAAACAGAAATGAAGAGTCAGAAATGTTCAGAATGTGAAGCAATGGATTTTGAAATGACTGATCAAGATCTTATTGACTTTATTGCACTAATTGCATCTCAAACAGGAACCAAAGTAGAAGTAGTATCAGGAAAAACAGAACATGGAGTTATGCTTGGAAGTTTAGGAAATATAGCTGCAATATTGAGATATAATCCAAATCGAGGTTAGAAAGAGTCTTTTATTTTTTGTTGTAGTTGGGATAATTCATCATCTTTAGGAATTCCTCTTTTAGTCCACATTGTTGCTTTGTTAGCATAACGTGGAATGATATGAATATGTACATGAGGGACAATTTGTTTTGCCTCCTTACCATTATTCTGTGCAATACTAAATGCAACTGCTCCCGTAGCTTTGAGAATTGCATTTGCAATCTGAGGTACAAGAGAAAATAGATCTGCAACTTCATTTTTTGGCATATCTGTAATCTTCTCATATGGTTTTTTTGGAATAACTAATGAATGACCTGTATCAATAGGATATTTGTCCAAGATTGCAACATGATGATCATCTTCAAAAATAATAAAACCTGGTAATTTTCCTTCAATTATCTCAGTGAATATCGTCATTATAGAGGAATAGACTCACAGATCCTATAAACGATATGGATTTATTTGCCTGATAAATTTTGAATGAACAATGGGTAAAAACAGACGTGAAAAGAGAGAAGAAGAGCGTGAAGGATTTGCAGCTAAAAGAACAGCCCAATATAGAACTAGAAATCTAAAAGCATTAGGAATTTTATCTGCAATTGGAGTTATTGTTGCATTTGCCTGTTTTGAGTTTGTTACTTCAACAAACAATGTACCAGGAGCTCCAGAAAATGCTGGAAAATTGGGAGATGAGCATATCCATGCATCTCTATTAGTCAGCATATTTGGCGATAAATTTGACTTTTCAACACCAAATTATCAGGTAAAAACACCGTGGATTCATTTTGAAGATCAAGATGGCGATACAATACACAGACATTCTACAGGAGTGGAACTTGAATTTTTATTCAATTCAATGAGTGTCGGTGTTGACGAAAATTGTTTTGTTTTCCCAGATGGAAGACAGTTTTGTAATAATGAGGATTATTCAATAAAATTCTATATCAACGACCAACCTGTTAAAGACATAAGACAACATGTAATTCAAGAAGGTGACAGAATTCTCATTTCATATGGAAGTGAAGACCAATTAGCCATTGAAAAACAACTAGCAGAGTTAAATGCACAAGCAATCAATAGATTGTGAGTAAGATGAAAATTTCAAGCAGAAATGTTGTTGAAGGTACCGCACGAGCTCCACATCGTGCAATGTACAAAGCAATGGGACTCACAAATGAAGATTTAAGCAAATCATTTGTTGGAGTATGTCATACAGGTAATGAAGCAACACCTTGTAACATCCATCTTCCAAATCTTGCACAACAAGCAAAACAAGGAGTTACTGAGGGAGGTGCAACCCCAAGAGAGTTTAGTACAATTGCAGTTAGTGACGGAATTGCAATGGGTCATGAAGGAATGAAATCATCTTTAATCAGTAGAGAGGTAATTGCAGATTCAATTGAACTAATGGTAAGAGCTCATCAATATGATGCACTAGTTGGAATAGCAGGATGTGACAAAAGTCTTCCAGGAACAATGATGGGAATGATTAGACTCAACATACCGTCAGTATTTGTTTATGGTGGAACTATAATGCCAGGAATGTTAGATGGAAGAGAGTTAACAGTGGTAGATGTTTATGAAGCTGTTGGCTCATATGATGCAGGAAAAATTTCTGCAGAAGAGTTAGAAAATATTGAAAATGTAGCATGTCCAAATGCCGGTTCATGTGGAGGCATGTTTACCGCAAATACAATGGCATCAATATCTGAGGCAATAGGATTATCTTTACCAGGAAGTGCAAGCCCACCTGCAGAAGATGATAGAAGAAACAAGATGGTGCTTGAAACTGGAAAAGCATGTGCAAAATTACTACAATTAGGCATAAAACCGCTAGATATAGTCACATTCGAGGCATTTGAGAATTCAATTACTATGCTAAATGCAGTAGGAGGTTCCACAAATGGAATTTTACATTTATTGGCAATGGCAAATGAAGCAGGAATTAATCTAACATATGATGATTTTGAAAGAATTAGAAAAAAGACTCCGCATCTTGCAGATATGAAACCTGGAGGAAATTATGTAATGAATAGTTTAGACAAAATCGGAGGAATTCCATTAGTTATGAAAAAACTATTAGATAAAAATCTGATTCATGGAGATTCATTAACTGTCACTGGTAAAACCATCAAAGAGAATTTAGAAGAATTAGCAATAGTAGAAGTTCCAGATCAACAAATAATCAAACCAGTTGAACAACCTATACACGAAGTTGGAACCGCTGTAATTCTAAAAGGAACATTGGCGCCAGAGGGAGGAGTAATCAAAACTGCAGGAGTTGAAATGACAGAATTTACAGGAACAGCAAAAGTTTTTGATAGAGAAGAATACGCATTTGAAGCAGTTTCTAAAGGAGAGATAGATGAAGGAGATGTTGTAGTTATCAGATATGAAGGACCTAAAGGTGGTCCAGGAATGAGAGAGATGTTGTCTACCACTGCAGCACTTGTAGGTCAAGGACTAGGAAAAAAAGTTGCAATGGTAACTGACGGCAGATTTTCTGGAGGAACTCGAGGATTTATGATTGGACATGTTGCACCAGAGGCATTTGTTGGAGGACCTATAGCATTGGTAAAAGATGGCGATAAAATCTCAATTAAATTAGAAGACAATTCATTAAATCTACACGTATCAGAAGAAGAATTATCTAAAAGAAAAGAACAATGGAGAAGACCAGCACCAAATTATTCTACAGGAGCACTTGCAAAATTTGCATCACTTGTAGGATCTGCCGCAAACGGTGCAATTACAAAACCTGCAGAATACTAATTATTCAAAGTGTTTTTCACATAACATTACATTTTTTGAGTCAAGAGTTTTTGCAGTTAATGAGACTCCATCGTGAATTCCTTTTTTGCATACATAGCAGCTCATCTCATGTGCATCGCTTGTCAAAAAAACAGGTTCAGTTTTTAGAATAAAATCCTGAATCAAAGATGATTTTCCAGAATATACTAACTGACTCATATCCCCTATTGGAACCCATTCGATATAAAGGTACCGTACTTTACTGTAATATCTATTTAGAGTTTAAATACCGTATTTCATTAGCGTGCATATGGGTGAACACCTTTGGAAAACACAGCATTTCTAAGATTCCTCTAGTGTACACTGAAACTCAACCATTTGACGTTTACAATAAAATTTCCAGAAACTATACACATTCATTTTTGTTTGAATCACTAGAAGGACCTGATGAGTTAGCAGAGACGTCAATCATGGGATTCGACCCAGAATTAATTGTAACAGGATACTTTGATAAAATAACAATTCAAAACAGGGATGGTAAAACAGAGACAATTCAAACAGAGACAATTCAAACAGATACACCTCTAGAAGAAATCAAAAAATTGATTAAAAAAACAGATGATATGTCTTACCGATATTTGGGAGGTGCAGTAGGAAATATTGATTATGATGCAATTAGGTTATTTGAAAATATTCCAGGTAAGAAAGATTTGCAAAAACCAATAATGGAATTTGGAATTTACAACGACGGCATACTTTACGATAATAAAAAGAAACAATTTTTCTATTTTTATTATGATGAAGATAGAAAAGACAAAATTAAAAAAACAGATGAAGACGTAGGAACATTTGAAATGTCAGATATTAAGATAAATCTGAACAAAGAACAATTTGAACAAATTGTCAATAAAGCAAAAGAGTATGTTCACAGTGGAGATGTATTTCAAGTTGTCTTATCTAGAAGATTTTCATTTGAAGCAAAAGGAGATTATTTGCGAGTATATGAAAAACTTCGAGAATTAAATCCGTCACCATATATGTTTCATTTAAAAATGGATGAAAATGTAATCATTGGATCAAGTCCAGAAATGTTATTGAGAGTTACTGGAAGAGATGTAGAAACTTTTCCAATAGCAGGTACAAGAAAAATTACTGAAGATGAAGAGAAAAACGAAAAATTAAAAAATGAATTGTTAAATGACGAAAAAGAACTTGCAGAACATACGATGTTGGTAGATTTAGGTAGAAATGATATTGGAAGGGTATGCGATTATGGAACTGTTAAAGTAAAAGAACTAATGGAGATAAAGAGATTCAGCCACGTTCAACACATAGTAACACACGTTGTAGGTAAATTGAATGAGAAAAATGACATGTATGACGCATTTGAAGCAGTTTTTCCTGCAGGAACAGTCTCAGGAGCACCGAAAGTAAGAGCAATGGAAATAATTCAAGAACTAGAACCAACTCAAAGAGAAACATATGCAGGAGCCGTAGGTTATTTTTCATTTAACGGATGCTGTGATTTTGCAATTGCAATTAGGAGTATTTTTGTCAATAAAGAAAGAGGATTTGTACAGGCAGGTGCAGGCATTGTATTTGATTCAATTGCAGAAAATGAATTGAAAGAAACTGAACATAAAGCAAACGCAATGATTACTGCCTTAAAGGAGGCATCAAAATGAAATTTTTAATCATTGATAATTACGACTCTTTTGTATACAACATTGCTCAGAGGTTAGGAGAATTAGGAGTTACATCAGATGTAGTTAGAAATGATAAAGTTACAATAAGCGATATTGAAAATTCAAATTATGATGCAATAATAATTTCTCCAGGACCAGGAACACCTGATGACGAACGATATTTTGGAATTTGTAAAAAAGTGATTACAGAGATTGGGCCAAAAAAACCAATTTTGGGAGTTTGCCTTGGTCATCAAGGAATAATTTCATGCTTTGGAGGAAAGGTAGTGAATGCAGATAACATACGCCATGGAAAAACAAGTCAAGTAAAGCATACAGATGAATCGTTGTTTGAAGGAGTAAAAAATCCATTTAGAGCAACAAGATACCATTCTCTTGTAGGACAAAAAACAATCATACCAAATTCATTAAAAATTACCGCAGTTGCAGAAGATGATGGAGAAGTTATGGGTGTAAGTCATAAAGAATATTTGATTGAAGGAGTTCAATTCCATCCCGAATCAATATTAACAGATGAAGGATCAAAGATCTTTTCAAATTTCATAAAAAAGGTAGAAAAATATGAAAAAAATTAACGGAGATTTAACATTTGATGAAATGTCATCGGTCATGAGTGAAATTCTAAATGGAAGAAATAATGATGAAGAGATTGCGGAATTTCTAAGAGACTTGTCAAACAAAGGAGAAACAAATGAAGAATTACGTGCAATGTTTACAAAAATGAACGAGTATTCAGTGAATATCAATCCACGTTGTCATGGAACTTTAATTGATGTGTGTGGAACTGGTGGAGACAACTTACAGACATTCAATATTTCTACAGCAGCATCATTTGTAATTGCAGGGGCAGGAGGAAATGTTGCAAAACATGGAAATCGGTCAGTCTCAGGGATATCTGGGAGCGCAGATATCTTTGAATATTTTGGATTTGATTTGAACTCGGAACCATGGATGGTAGAAGAAATGATAGAGAAGATAGGAATAGGATTCATGTTTGCACCAAAGTTTCACCCTGCCATGAAAAATGTGGCACCAGCAAGAAAAATTATTGGTAAAAGAACTGCGTTTAATCTATTAGGACCATTATGCAATCCTGCCAAAGTAAGACACCAAATGATAGGAGTGTTTGCAGACAATTATATCGAAAGAATTGCTAAAATTATGCAAAAGAATTTTTCAGATACTGTACTAACAGTAAGGTCTGATGATGGAATGGATGAATTATCAACAACATCAAAAAATAAAGCATGTCTATTAAAAAATGAAGAGATAACAGAATTCATTATTGATCCTAGTAAGTATAATTTAGAAAAAGGTAATTTAGCAGATATTCAGATTTCAACAAAAAAAGAAGCCATAGATTCATTTGTCAAAGTATTGAATAATACATCAAACAAAACAATGAAAGAAATTACAATTCTAAATGCTGCAGGAGGATTATTGGTAGGAGGATTTAGTAATAAATTTGAAGAATGTGTAGAGTTAGCTAAACAGACAGTGAATAACGGAAAAGCATTTGAAAAATTAAAACAGTTTGCAAAAGAAAATAATGCATTGGATAAATTAGAGGAGTTTAACTGATATGGAAAACATTTTAGAAAAATTGGTAAATAATTCTAGAAAAGCAATTGATGAAGGAGTTTATGAGATTAATGAAACACTTCCAAACTCGGGAGTAGATTTAGGAGATGTAATCATAAACTCACAACATGCACCGTTAATCACAGAAGTGAAATTTTCATCTCCTGCATTAGGAAATATTAGAAAAATATCAGATCCAATAGAAATTGCAGTTCAAATGGTTAACGGAGGAGCTTCTGCATTATCGGTATTAACTCAACCATTTTTGTTTGATGGGTCTCCTGAATTTTTTATGAAAGTTAGAAAAGTGGTTGAAATTCCGATGTTGATGAAAGACATTACAATCGATAAAATTCAAATTGACGCTGCTAAAAAAATTGGAGCTGACTATTTCCTACTAATTCAATCACTTTTTGATAAAAAGATGGTTTTGGAAATGGATGAATTAATTGAATATGGGCACAAAAATGGAGTAAAAGTGATTGTCGAAGCACACACATCAGAAGAGTTTGAAAATGCATGCAAAACTAATGCAGATATTGTAGGAATCAATAATCGTAACTTGGACACATTGAAAATAGATCTTAATACAACCAAAAAGATACTAGAAAAATCAAATTCTTCTAAAATTATTATCTCAGAAAGCGGAATTGAGTCTAAAGAAGATATTCGATTTCTTCATAAATGCGGAGCAAGGGGGTATCTTGTAGGAACAGCAATAATGAAAAATGAAAACATTGAACAAACAGTTAGAGGATTAGTGAATTCAATATGAAAATAGGAATACCAAAAGATGGACGATTTGGGGATTTTGGAGGCAAGTATATTCCAGAGACGCTAGCACCTGCAATAGAAGAATTAGAAAAAAATTACCTAAAAATTAGAAATGATAAAAATTTCAAAAAAGAACTTGGAAGACTACTAATAGATTATGCAGGAAGACCAACTCCAATCTATTTTGCAAGAAATCTTACAAAAACAGTAGGAGGAGCAAAGATCTATTTGAAAAGAGAAGACTTGTTGCACGGAGGAGCTCATAAAATCAATAACACTTTGGGACAAGCATTACTTGCAAAACGGATGGGTAAAAAAAGAATCATTGCAGAGACCGGGGCCGGACAACATGGAGTTGCAACTGCAATGGCATGTGCAAGTTTAGGGTTGAAAGCAGAAATTTACATGGGATATGTAGACACAATTCGTCAAAAACAAAATGTCTTCAGAATGGAATTACTAGGTGCCAAAGTGCATGCAGTAAAATCAGGTTCAAAGACACTAAAAGATGCAATTAATGAAGCAATGAGAGATTGGATTACAAATGTTGATTCAACATATTATTTGTTAGGCTCAGCGGTAGGACCTCATCCATATCCACTGATGGTAAGAGATTTTCAAGCAGTTATTGGAGTAGAGATTAAAAAACAAATGAAAAAAATTCCAAATGCAGTGATAGCATGTGTAGGCGGAGGCTCTAATGCTATCGGAACATTTTATCCATTGATAGATACGAATGCAAAAATTATTGGAATAGAAGCAGGAGGTAAAGGAGTTAAGACAAAATTACACTCAGCGCCTCTTACGGCAGGAAAAAAAGGTGTATTGCATGGTATGATGACATATTTGATGCAAGACAAAGATGGACAGATTAGTGAAACCCACAGTATTTCTGCAGGATTAGACTATCCAGGAGTAGGACCTGAGCATGCATATCTTAAAGATGAAAATCGAGTTGAATACAAAGCCGTCACAGATGATGAAGTTATTGATGCATTTTTAATTTTAACACGAACTGAAGGAATTATTCCAGCATTAGAATCAGCACATGCAATAGCACATGCAATTAAAATTTCTAAGAAAATGAAAAAGAACGAATCAATTGTAGTCACTTTATCAGGTAGAGGAGACAAAGACATCGATATTGTAAAGGAGTATTTGAGTAAAAATGTCAAAAATAAAAGAAAAATTTAAGGAATTAAAATCAAGAAAAGAATCTGCATTAATCTCATACATTATGGCAGGATATCCATCAGAAAGAGCTACTCTTTCTGCGGTTAGAGGATTAATTCAGGGAGGTACAGACATTATTGAACTAGGTTTTCCATTTTCAGATCCAATTGCAGATGGACCGACAATCCAAATGGCGAGTACTGAATCATTGAATAACGGAACAAAGATTGACAATTTCTTTGCAATTGTAAAAAAAATTAGAAAAGAATCAGATATCCCTTTGGTATTAATGACATACACTAACATCTTGTATAATCAGACATATCAAAAATTCATTTCACGTGCAAAACAAGCAGGCATAGACGGATTAATTTTACCAGATATGGCAATAGAGGAATCAAAAGAATATGTCAAAGCTGCTAAAAAAATAGGAATGGATACAATATTTCTTGTTTCTCCAAATACTGAAAAAGATCGATTAAAACAAATTATCAAATCCACATCAGGGTTCCTTTACATGGTTGCAGTTTTTGGAACTACGGGAGTTCAAACTAAAATTCACAAATACACCATTGATGCACTTAAGAATACAAAAAATGCCGCAAAAGGAAAGATTCCGGTAGGGGTAGGATTTGGGATTTCGACAGAAAAAGATGTCCAAAAATACGTTTCATCAGGAGCAGATGCGGTAATAGTAGGTAGTGCGAACATAAAGATTATTGAAAACACGCCTGCAAGCAAAATCCAATCTAGAATTGCAACATTTACAAAAAAATTAAAAAACAAAACTAGATAATCGAATAAAGGAATAAAAATAAGAACTGTTTAAGAAAAAAATGCAGACAAAGTTCATTTTTGTTACAGGCGGAGTCATGTCCGGCTTAGGAAAAGGGGTAGTTTCATCATCTATCTGTAAATTATTACAGTTATCAGATCAAAAAGTTTCGTGTATCAAAATTGATCCGTATCTTAACTATGATGCAGGAACAATGAATCCAATTGCCCATGGAGAAGTCTTCGTCACAGACGATGGAGGAGAATGTGATATGGATATAGGAAATTATGAGAGATTTTTGAATCAAGATATACCAAAATCACATAATATTACAACAGCCCAAATCTATTCAAGTGTAATAGAATCCGAAAGAAAAGGAGAATATTTGGGAGCATGTGTTCAAATCATACCACATGTAACAGATGCAATAAAAAATAGAATTAAGAAAATTGCTGCAGATGAAGAATTAGAAATACTGGTAGTTGAATGCGGAGGAACAGTAGGAGATATCGAAAGTTTACCATTTTTAGAAGCATTAAGGCAGATTAGAGTTGAAGAAGGTTCGGAAAATGTAATTTTTGTTCATGTTACATTAGCACCATCATTAGATGTTGTAGGTGAACAGAAAACAAAACCTACTCAGCATAGCGTTCAAGAACTAAGAAGAATTGGTATACAACCAGATTTGCTATGTGTAAGATGTTCTATGCCATTACAAGATAAAACAAGAAATAAAATTTCAATGTTCACAAATGTGACAAATAATGATGTATTTTCATGTCATGATGTTGATTCGATTTTCCAAGTACCTGAAATTCTATACGATCAAGGTTTGGTAGATGTTATTTTCAAGAAATTCAATAAAATGGGATATGTCAATGCATCACAAAACTGGGATACCTGGAATAAGATAGTCAACTCATTACATAACGAAGGAGACCCAATCAATATTGCAATGGTTGGAAAATATGTAACACTTGCAGATAGTTATGTCAGTGTAAATCATGCATTAAAACATGCAGCTGCATCAATTGGGAAAAAAATTACAATTGATTGGATTGATTCAGAAAACATTAATGGGAATGTGGATACATTATCAAAATATAATGGCATATTGGTGCCAGGAGGTTTTGGTACACGAGGCTCTGAAGGAATAATAAAAACTGCAAACTTTGCAAGAGAACAAAATATTCCATATCTTGGAATTTGTTTTGGATTTCAATTAGCCGCAGTATCGTTTGCAAGAAATGTATGTAGTCATACAGATGCAAATTCAACAGAAATTGAACAAAATACCAATAATCCTATAATAGATTTACTCCCAGAACAGGATGGAATTACAGATATGGGAGGATCGTTGAGATTAGGTGCAAATGAGATTAATGTTAAACCCGATACAATAGCAAACAAAATTTATGGTCAAGATAAAATTTCAAAAAGGCATAGACATCGCTATGAATTTAATACAAAATATTTAGAGGAATTTGCACAAAAAGGAATGATCTTCTCAGGAGAAAGTGATGAAGGACGAAGAATGGAAATTTTAGAGATACCATCTCATAAATTCTTTGTAGGAGTTCAATTCCATCCAGAATTTAATAGCAGACCGGGCTATCCAGAGCATGTATTCAAAGCATTCACTACTGCTGCAAATCAGAATTAATCAGTTTGGATATTTCATAAATTTTTTGACGTGAATCTCTAATGGAAACTTTCTTTTTGACATATCCTTTTTCCAATAAATGGCTCATAGCTAAGCGAACAGTTCGATCAGGCAGCATTGTTTTTTTCACCAACTCTTTTTGACTCATAGAACCCTCATATTCTAAAATTTTAAGAAGTAGTTTTGAGCTTGGAGGCATATTAAATAATTCTTCAGCAAGTTTTACTTTTTTTGCAATTGCAGAAATGGCAGTGGTATCTTTTTTTAGACGAATGATATTAGCAGAAGGTTCATAATTTGTGGCCTCTACAGAATTTTTTACTTTGTAACGATCTAAACCATCTAATACAACTTCACAATGTAATCTTGATGAAATTTCATCAACTTCAATTACACTAGCGTTAGATACAACTAATGGACGTCTAGTAATATCAATGGAATTTACAGAAATTATTCCAAAGACATCAGAATCTTGAAAAATTACAGGACCTCCCGCAGACATTGAATATGCAGAAGAGCCAATTGGAGTTGAAATTATTATTCCATCGCTACTATCGTGCCATACCTCGTCACCATTAACTCTCAAGGTATGTTCCATCAACATGGCACTTCTAGAAGAAAAAACTGCAACGTCATTAAGCACAGGATAAACATTTTTTCCATCAATTTTTACTCCCAGACGAGTTACTTGTTCAGTTTCAAAATCCATTTTTTTAATCCGAGAAATTAGTGAAGGAAGTTGTTTTAAATCAAGTTGTGAAAGGAATCCATCGGATTCAGATTCATTAATTCCAAGTACAGGAATTGATGCATCAAAAGTTCTATGGAAATAATTTCTAACTCCTTTATCTCCACCAAGAACAAATACACAATCAGATTTTTTATTCTTAGATTTTGTTCCAATTTTTGATGATGAAATATGATTTTCATCTAGAATTTTTTTAAGGATTCTTTCAGATGAGTCAGTTAACCCAGTTCCAAATATTCCAACATGCATAGATAGATTATTTTGTTATGGACAATATATGTTAGATCTGTTTGAACTCTACTATATTATAAAAATATGAACCGTTACTTTCTAGTGCATTTTTTTCTGGAACTTTCTCAAGACCAAATGCCTTGGATTCTAAGGCAGATTGAGCTGCGCCACCTGCAAAAGATAATGCCCAAAGAAAGTCTTTTTCTTTTAACATAGTACAGGTGAAAGTTGAACAGAAAATATCTCCAATTCCAGTCGTATCAGTTAGAGTCATTTTTGGCAAGAAAATTGTATACAATTTATCTTTAACAAGAAGAGAGATTTCTTTTTTATTTGTATAAATTACATATTCTATACCAAGTTTTTGCAATTGTTTTATTCCATCATGTCCTGTAAGACCAGTTAACGCAAACAATTCATCAGGGTTCATTTTAATCGCATTGACATTAGTTAGATCAAGTGTAGTATTTTTTAGAGAAACTTCGTTATTGGAATTTTTTTCTCTGAGAAATCCTTGTGGATCCAAAAAAGTGAAATTATCAGAATTTTTGATTTGTGAGTAAGTTTCTAAAGAAATCTCATCAAAGACGGGACTAATTATTGTTCCATCATCATCATTATCTATGAAATCAATCTTATCGCACATGTTTTCTACGAAAAGCTTTCTGTCTGAATCATTCAGTTCTATTCTGAATTTTGTAGTGTCTTTCGATGATAGTGCATTATGTGTAATAATTTTATTTTCATTAAAGAATTCTTCTAGAGGATAATTCGAACCAAATTTTGTATACAGATTTACATCATGTTTTTGTTTTCTTGCAGCTATAGAACAGTAACTAGCAGGACCTCCAGGAGCCTCATATTGTTCATTTTCATAAACAATTGTATCCATGGTACAATGAGAAAATATTCCAACTTTCATAATTAGCAAAAATTGTTTTTTATACTACTTATTTGAATCCTTATTTGCACATTTAGCACAAATTGTTTTTCCTTTGATAAACTTCACTTCTATGTTTGATGCGAGACATTCCTCACATAGACCATTCATATTCGTAATTATCATTGATCTTTAAATTGTTTTTTTAAATCTGTATAACGCATTTATATATCCAAGATTTGAATCCAGAACATGCCATTAAAACGTGCAAGTAGAGGTAGACGAAAAGGCGGTAAAGGCTCATCAGGAACCGTTCAATGTGTAAACTGTGGAGGAACTGTTCCAAAAGATAAAGCAAAAAAAGTTACCTCAAGAGTGAGTTTGGTAGAACATCAATTGGCAAAAGAATTACGAGCACAAGGTGCATACATTTCTGCACCAAAAGTTACAAAATGGTATTGTATTTCATGTGCAATACACTTCAAAGTTCTAAAAATTCGTTCAGCAGATCAAAGACGTAGACATACAAAACTTCGCGGATAATTATCTATTTTTCATTAAGACAGCAATTCTTTGTGCTAAAGTTATTCCAGCTATAATTATTACAATTATTACCGCAATTTCCATAAAACCAATCATTCCTATTATGGCAATAACAAGCAATCTTTCTGCACGCTCACCAATTCCAATTCCTTGCATTTTAATTCCTGCCGCATCAGCCTTCGCACGGGCATAACTAACCAATAGTGAAAGAGTGATTGCAGTAAATACCAGATATGGTTCGGTGTAATTTCCAATTAAAATTCCAAAGAATATTGCAACTTCTGCAATTTTATCAAATATAGAATCTAAAAATCCTCCAGATTTTGACATTTTATTTGCATAACGAGCAACTTGGCCGTCGACAATATCAAAAAATCCAGATGCTAACAATGCAATACCTCCTAAAATTAATGAAAATTCAAATCCAATTCCATAAATTATTGATGAAACAAATGCTAAAGCAAGACCGATGCCAGTAAAAACATTTGGGGATAATCCAGTAGCTGCAAAAGATTTTCCAATTTTTTGTAAGACAGGTTTTAAAGAATCACGTAAATTGTTTAACAATACATTTCCTCACTTTAGATTCATTGAGATTATAATTGAAATTAATCTGGCAGCTAGAGATGAAGTAGAACCATTATCAAACATTGGATTTAATTCAACAATATCAGCAGCTTTGATTTTTTTATCTTTCAAAGAAACAATCATGTCATGTAATTCACGAGAAGTAATACCAATTGCCTCAGGATTGCCAACACCAGGAGCAAAAGCAGGGTCTAAAACATCAAGATCAATACTAACGTAAAGATTTTCAAATTTTTCAGTCAGTTGTTCTAATAATTTTGGACCATTTCCATCTCTAATTTCAGAGTCAGAGATAGTTTTAATGTTATTTTCTGTAAGAAATTCCAACTCTTCTTTTACAAATGCACGAGCCCCAACATGAATAATGTTTTCAGGTCCACGTTCTTCAACAATTCTTCTCAAATATGCTGCATGACTTAATTTAGTGCCAGCATATTCATCTCGTAGATCATAATGTGCATCAAATACAACATAACCAGTATCTTTTGGATAACTCAAGTAACTACCATAGGTAAGTGAATGTTCACCTCCAAGAATAATTAATTGGTTTGATGTGTCCTTTAATTCACTAGTAGTTTTCCTAACCATATCAATCATGTTTTGTGCAACAACTGTGTGTTCCATATTGCCCAAATCCTTTATGTTAACTTGTTCTAAATCTACTCCAAACTCTGGCATAAAAATTTCAATATTGTTAAATGCATCACGAATTGCATCAGGACCAAAACGACATCCAGGTTTGTATGAATGAGTTGAGTCAAAGGGAATTCCAAATAATTTGGCTACAGGAACAGAATCATCTGAAGGAGATATAATTTTTGGAGAACTTGTCAAATACAAATCTGCGTAACTCATCATACAGATTTTAATTCACTTTAAAATAAAGTAATACCCAATTAATCAGTCTGGCATGAAGAGTCATCACATAAACAAAGCTTATGAGATTCACCACAATCAGTACAGATTAGTAACTTTCCATGCATATACCAAGTTAACAGAATTTCTATTTAACCGTCAAGAAGAAAAGATAAGTTGTTCATTAGACCTGAATTATAGGTCTTTTAGATAATAATGGAGGAAGGTTTAGAGTGGAATTTGGTTTTCCTTGGTTTTGGGTCTGGATTTCATTAATAAAATCATCAAATGAAATATCCCGTACATCACTTTGAGTTCTATCACGAACACTAAGGTTTTCAGAATTAACCTCTTTGTCTCCAATTACAAGAACATAACGAATCCATTCCTTTTCAGATTCACGTATTCTCTTTCCAATCGATTCATTTCTATCATCAATGTCAACACGAATATTTTTTTCAGTTAATTTATCAAATAGATTTTGTGAAAATTCCATAAACTCATCTTTCAACGGAATTATACGAACTTGTGTTGGTGCAAGCCAAAGAGGGAACATTGGTTTTCTACCTTCCTTTGCATCTTTAGCACATTTTTCAAGTAGAGCATATATCACACGCTCAATTGCGCCACTTGGAGAATTATGCAAAATGATAGGATTGATTGTCTTATTATTTTCATCAACGAATTCAATTCCATATCTATTACCATTTTCAACATCAATTTGATCAGTGGATAATGCAGAGGCTTTTCCTAAATTATCAATATAGTTGAACTCCCATTTTAAAACAAAGTAAAAGAATCGCTCTTTCCACATTTCAACAAGTACAGGTTTATCTAATTTTTTGACAATCTCTGTGATTAATTCTTTATTTTCATTGTAGAAGTCTTCTGTAAATCGTATAGCCATTTCATAATCATCATTTTCAATACCAACATTTTTCAAAACATCTCTAGACAAATCAAAACGAGTTCTGAACTCCTCTATAGCCTGTGGAATATCTTTACAAAATGCATGACAATCAGGCATTGTAAATGCTCTCAGTCTTCTAAGACCTACCAGTTCTCCAGACTGTTCACGTCTAAAGCTATATCGAGTCATTTCATACAACCGATATGGTAAATTTTTGTAAGATATTTGCATGTCATGTGCTATCAAAAACTGTCCAAAACAGGCTGCAAATCTTAAGAATAATTGTTTTCCATCTGCGTCAATGTTGTATTGCCTTGCAGGAAATCTGTTAAAATAACTCTCCATGCTAGGATGGTGTGAGTCATACATGATTGGAGTCTCTACCTCATAGCCACCATAGTCTTTTACCTTATTTGTCACATACTGCTCTAAGAGAGATTTTATCAAACGGCCATTTGGAAAAAATCTCATATTTCCATGATCAGATGCAGGTTCGTAATCAGCAATTGCAAGTTTTTTCATTAATGCCACATGTGGTGGAGGTTCGTCAACATTTCGGTTTTTATCAGATTCGTATTTTGCAAGTTTTTCTAATTTCTTATGTTTGGAGAAATTAAACTTGTCAAATTCAGTTAGAGAACCGTCTGGAGATAGAATAAACCAATAAGATTTGATTTTTGATTCAGATTCTAATGCAGTGGAAGTTTTTTCTTTTTTATCACCAGCTGTAATAACTTTGGAACTTTCAGCTAGTGGATGACCTTTTACTTTGACATTATATGATTTAGTCCAACCAAATGGTGCACGGCTAACTTCCAAATCTTGAGATTCAGATTCCATTAGTTTCAAAATGGATAATGCAGTAGAAGGAGCAGCCAAGTCAGAACTCAAATGAGCATAAGGATATAACAATAATTTTTTACAGCCAATTTTTTGCATTGATTCTTTAATTTGAGAGATTGCATCCAAGCCTACATCATTGTTATCGCCATTTTCTATGGCAACAAAACAGACTACAACTTCATCAATTGAAACAGGTTTAGGCTCTATATCTTCAGCAGATTTTATCTCTTTTTTTGTTGCTTCATACGAGATATTATCACAATGAAGTTGTAGTATTCTCATAATGACTGGAATGTTTGCCACAACTTATAATTTACTTAGAGCATCTTATTGTACCATGAAAGAAAATAAAGAAAAGAAAGACAAGGATCATGAGCATTTTGCCAATGATGATCCCACAAAGTTTAATGAAAAAAGTGCAGAAGAGATAGCAAAAGAAGCGATTAAAAAATTCAAATCATTAAACAGTTAACTGAATCCTGCGCCAAATTCATCACCTTTAGTTAAAGGATCAATATCTTTTGCATTTTTCATTGCAATATACAAAAATGCTTCATTAACTATTTCTTCAGTGTTTGAGATATCTACACCCAAAGTTATTGCAAATTTTTGCAAGTATACGAGGTTTTCAGGCGAAGGTTCATCTGCAGAGATCTTTTCATCAGATATCTTCGATGCAATCTTATCGATACACTCATTCCTAAAATTGTCGTCCAACGGTAAGAGATAAAACCACTATGTATTAAACAATCAAGATTCATTTTCATCGTGTCCTATTACATGTTTTTCGCAATAATAGAGATCATTCATGTTACAATAGTATGAACAGTCATTGTCACATAACGCACACTTTGGTTTTTTATCATCAGCAGATAATTTGTAATGATAGTTTTTACTCTTCAATTTTACCTAATTTGTTTTTTAATGAAATTAAACTTCGGAGTATTAATCCAGACAAGCCTAAATTTTGTATAAGCATATTTGCAGAATCATTCAGTGCGTCATCACCCCTATACCCCTCATCATAAAGAATTTCAATCAAACCTTGGTCTGTATCAACTAATGCAGTGATAATTGAATATGTACCTAAATTTTGATCTTTGTTGATTTTATATTCTAATAATTCAATTTTTTTAATTTCTACATCATCCTGTGTTATTTTCCCATCAGAAAATACAACATTTCTATTATCTGGGTCACGTTCAATTCTCTTTGAATCAGGCACATCTACAAATTTCATATTTTGAATTATAGATTAACATATTAAAAGAAATGAAAAGCTTATAACACATTTACTGGTTAAACTCTTTTGTTATGGACTATGCTAAACTTTGTAATGCATTATTAGACTCAAACGATAAGATCCGTTACGTCGGTGTCTACAATTCTTTTAGTGGAGATGTGTATGAAAAAATGCAAAATGGTACAGCCAGACATTTTGATAAGGATCAAACAAAAAAATCCATGACTCAAGCAATTATGCGATGGAAAACAAGAAAACAATTTTCAGCTGAAATAGGCGAACCCGAATATGCCATGACTAGATATGAGAAAGTGAATAGAATTACTATGTCATGTGGAAAAGATGGATTACTTATGTTCAGTACAGAAGTAGATGTACATCTTTGTGACATAATTGACGATGTAACAAAGATGGTGAAAGAGCACGTTGGCGAATCAGATCATGAAGATGGTTCACGAAACATCAGATCCTAAAAGCTTATTTTACTTATATTGTAAATTTTTATGTGAATCATCATCACTTTGAGGGAAAAGATATACCGCACATTAAACTTGATTCTAAAACTACCGTGAAAGAATTAATTGAAATTTATGCAAATTCAGGATTCAATGCAAGACAATTAGGCGAGGCTGCAAAATTATATCAAAAAATGATACATGAGAATGCAACTATTTGTTTAACAGTTGCAGGTGCAATGACACCAGTAGGATTTGGAGGAATTATCAAGACACTTTTAGAAAAGGGGTTTGTAGACTGGATTGTCACAACAGGTGCAAACGTTTACCATGAAGATCATTTTGCCTGGGGATTACCAGTGAAACAAGGTCACTTTGAAGTTGATGATAACATATTGTATGAGAAAGAAATTGTAAGAATTAGAGATGTATATGTAAAATTTTATGAAACATTGGAATTAGAAGATAACATTATTCAGAATATGTTTAAAGACAAATTTTCAGAAAAATCATTTACAACTGCGGAATTTTGTAATGTTTTAGGAAAGATTAGTAAAGAAAAATCAAAATTTCCTGAAAAAAGCTTTCTTACAACAGCATATGAGTTGGATGTTCCAGTATACGTATCTACACTCAAAGATTCATCACTTGCAATGAATTTAGCAGTACATAGATTGAAAAACAAACCATTCAATCTAGATTTCGTTAGGGAGATTATTGAACAAGCAGCTATTGTTTACAATTCAAAAAAATCAGGTATTTTAGAACTTGGCGGAGGAGTGCCAAAAAATACAGCGCAGCAGACAGGTCCACTACTAGATCAAATTTTAAGAAAAGATCATGGAGGACAAGATTACATTATTCAAATTACAGATGCTCGACCTGATACGGGAGGATTATCTGGTGCAACACTACAAGAAGGAAAAAGTTGGGGAAAGGTGCAAGATTCTCATGAAGATTTGATTACAGTGTATACTGACTCTACAATCGCATTCCCTTTGTTAGCACTCTATGCATTATCAAATGAAGAATCAAGAGAACAAAAAAGAATTTACAAAAATTTGGACAAATATTACAAATCACTACAAGATTCAGCAAGTAAAGTCCCAGACAAATTTGCCGACATTTTGAAAAAATCGGATATTAACCTGGATTAAGATTTTTTATTTGCCTTTCTTCGAGCGGCTTTTTGATCTGCAAATCGTGCATGTTTTCCGTCTTTTCTTTTACTACCCATAAATAATGGAAAAAATCTTTTTCAATGTAAATGATTCGGTGCATGTAAAAAATTAAAAGTGCTTATTTTTCAAATGAATTATGGGAAAAATGTTTCCAATTGTAATTATTGCAGTAGCAATCATTGGATTTTCATCTTCTGCATATTTTTTCAGTCAAACTACCATTACAATAGAAAGTCCCATCACAATGGAAGTTCAGAATAATAATTCAGTAATGCAAGAAATAGAGTCATGTATTGAACAAAATCTTGCGGGTCAAAGCTCTGTTGCACTAAATTCATTCAATACAAACATGTTACTAACTCTAAAAGAGGCTGCAATGGAAACTAATGATGAATATGAGTTAGAGCAGATTAAACAGAAATTATACACATTGACGGATTGTAGACCTTAAATTAACCTCTATCATATCTAGCACGTTCTAGAGAGCGGTCTTCTTTTGTTGCCTTTTTCCATTCTTTGTAATGTTCTTTACATAAACCAGATTTTTTTCCAGATGAGTTAAGACGTAATCCTGCATCCTCAATTTTTTTTGTATTTAGAGAACGTACTGCATCAGCATCACAGCCATCAACATTACACTTTGCGCCTTTTGAAATGATACCCATGTGGTAATAACAATTCGACTGTTAATAAAGTTGAAATGAACAAAGTTTTTGTTCGTTTATAAATAGGAATTAAAGATGGAGAAACATGGGTAGTAAGAACAAATCAGTCTCATCTAGTGAAAAATCACAAGGCGGTAAAGACAAGGCAAAAAAAGACAAGAAAGATCACAGTGATAAAAAAGAGGTTGACGTATTTATCAATGAAGAACAGGCAAATAAAATAATTAAATCATCTAAAGCAATTACAATTCAAGATTTAGCAAGACAAGCAAATGTAAAAATTTCAACTGCAAATGCATTTCTTAAAAAAGCATTAGCAGAAGGTGCTGTAAAGAAGGTTGGCGGATTTAGTGGACACTATATCTATCAGCCTGCATCACAGTAGATAGACACCTCATCACCAGAACTAGCATTTAGCAATTCATCAACACCTTCAAGTATTTTTCCTATAGGAGTTAGATCTTTTCCAACCTTTGTATCCTTGTGAAAAAAACAAAATGCATGACCGACCGATAGAAAAGCAATATCACCTTTTTTGAACTCATTTCTAGTACGTTCACCTCCAGATTCAATGTGTGATTCAACATAGACACCGCTTGTACCAAGTATGTGGATAGTTCCAGTTACAGGCAATGAACGAATTATTGTGCCAACTAAAGAAGGAGAAAGATGACGTTTTAATTCACATTTGATTTTGATTTTACCTTTTATTTCCAAAATTACTTGAGATTTTGATACAGATCCACTATCCATAATGAATTGTAAGCTTTGGATTATATATTGGCATTTTTCAATTAGTTTACTTGTCTGAGCCTGAAGAAACACCAATTACAACTGAAAAGAAAGAAGAGGAACCAGCTCCACTTGTTGAAGAGGCAAAATTAGAAGAAATTATTCAGCCAGAAACAGAAGAAATTGATCCAGATGCAGAAATTAGTATTCATGCAACAATGGAAAAAGCAATTGATAATTATAGAAAAATCAAAGAAGGTAAACAAGAATTAACTGATAAACAACTTGAGGATTTAGAAAAAGAATGTGAGGCAATTAGACAAAGAGAGATTATTGATGTTGATGAACAACATGAAGCAATTGAATTAAGCTCAGACGGAAAAATATTGATGGGCCCTCCAACATTAACAAGATTTGAAAAAGCAAGAATTATGGGAGCACGTGCATTACAATTATCATTAGGAGCACCACCATTCATAGACATACCTGTAAGTGCTGCAACTTCATTAGACATATCTATGAAAGAACTTGAGGAACGAGTGATTCCAATTACAATAAGACGTGTTTTACCTAATGGAGACTATCAAAATATACCATTATTTGATTTCAAAGAATAGACGATTCGTCTATAAAATTTAAAAGAAGTTCAGAAAGATTACAATTAAGATGGAATTACAAGAAGTTGAACGATCAGAAAATAATGTAGATAAAGATAGTTATTTTGTAAAAGATGAATCAGTGATGACTGGCGCCTTGGATGTTTTAACAGCAATGGATTCAAGTAAAAGAGCTGTTTTGCTGGCCAAAGGTAATTTAATTCCAAATGCAGTAGCAATTGCAAATATTGTGACAGAAAATATGTTAAAAGGAAATTCAAAAATTGAGAATATTAAATTAGACAGTGTAATTTCAGAGGAAGATGGACAAATGATTTCAAATATAGAAATTATTTTGACAAAAAACTAGTAAACGCTGCCTGGTCCTTTTTCTAACATAGTTTGGCACTCATTGCAAATTGCCTCATCAATATCAGATTCTAATTCATGATGAATATCACAAATTAAGAGACTTGTTTTGATGTAATTACAAAGTCCTATGAATTTTGAGAGAGTTGAAGGTGTATATGCCATATCAGATGCAAGGTTTTGTGAGATTTCTTGAATCATTTCAGAGACTTGTTTTTCAGCAGAGAGTTTTTTTATTAATTCTGGATCACCGCGTGTTCCGCGAATGTAATTACTGATTGCAGCTTGTGTAACTCCTAACATTTTTGAGATCATTTCTTCTCTAACATTATGATTTTCAGATAAATCTTTAGCTAGAATTGCACGTAATGCGGGAATCAATGTTTTTGATTCAATTTCTGCAGGAAGTAACATGAATCATATTAACAGGATTACCTTATAAGTTCGGCTAAAATTAGGTGAAACTATCTCTTAATGAATTAACAAATTTTTATTTAAAATAGTATTATGATTAGATCATGGAAACAGAAGAAGAACAATGCATGCGGATTTTAACTAATGCCGTAAATGAATGCAAGTCAGATTGGATTGCACTGTCAGGAGGATTAGATAGTAGTATATTGGCACATTTACGAAAAGATCAGAAACCTCAAACAATGACTATAATCACAAAAGATTTTCTAGGTACAGATCTTACTTTTGCACAGATTATTGCCAAACATTTAGGATTGAATTTATCATTAATTCAAGTAAGTATGGAAGATGTATTAGATTCAATTAATGAAACAATCAAAATTCTAGGCAATTACAACGACATAGAAATACGCAATTCAATTGTACCTTACATTTACCTAACCACATTGAAGAAAAAAGGAGTAGATTCTGTAATAACAGGTGATGGTGCAGATGAAGTTTTTGCAGGATATAATTTTCTTTTAAAAAAATCAGATGAGGAAATTGGTGAAGAATTAAAACGAATAAAAAAAATTATGCATTTTCCATCAAAAGATATTGCCACATCGTTAAACATGAAAGTTGAAACGCCATTTTTAAATGAAGAACTAATAAAATTTTCAGATGATATAGAAATTTCAAAAAAGATTAATGTCAAAGATGGGGGAAAATTTGGAAAGTGGATACTTAGAGAGACATTTGAGAAATATCTGCCAAACAACATCACATGGAGAGAGAAATCACCTATGCAAGATGGATCGGGTACCAATAATCTAACAGGATTATTCAATACAATAATTACAGATGATATTTTTACGCAGAAAAAAACAAGAATTTTAGAAGAAGACGGAGTATATATCAGAACTAAAGAATCATTACACTACTACGAATGTTTTAGAAAAACAAATTCAGTTAAAAAATCAGATTCCGATAACAGATGTCCAGATTGTAATTATGAGATTGCACCTAACTCAAGGTTTTGTAGGATGTGCGGAAAATTTCCAATTAATTAGATTTTTTTGACCATTTTTTGGGTTTTTTAATGAAGATTTTTTTGCAGCCATCACAACAAAAATGATACTTTTTTGATTTGTATTCATGAGTCACAGATAAATCCTCATCAAATTCAAGGCCACAAACAGGATCTGTAACTTTCACAATTTTTTTCAATTAGGGTCGTATTTCTATTTATCTAAACACGTAGAACTCATTAATCATAAGTATGTCTTATATGGAAAAAAATGAATTTAATACATGAAAAAACTTTTTGGTGCATGTTCTGAGTGTGGGAAACAGGAATTATTTATGACTGAATACAACTGTTTAGGAATGTTAATGAAAACCAAAAACTGGATTGTTTGTAAAAATTGCGACTATGCAATACAGATTGAAAAATTAAAGAATATGCTAACCTGCGTATGATTAAGAAACTAATTTTTTTACAAACTCGTCGTATTCAGATTGATTCATAGAATTGATTTTCATAACTTGGAGATTTTCTTCTACATGTGTACTTGATTTTTGACCAATTAACGGTGCAAGAACTCCAGGAGTTGAACGAATGAATTGTAAAAGACCAACAGAAGGAGATGAATTTGCAAAGAGTGGTTTTGATTTTGCCCATTCTAAGAGTCGTCCTTGCATCAATGGAACACTTGTGAAAACACCAATTCCAAATTCAACTGCTGATTCTAAAATTGATTTTTGTATTCCTTCAACAGTTTGGTTTTTCAAAAGCATCGCTTGATCGAAATTTAAATTGAAAGGAAGTTGTATGAATCTAAACCCATGATCATTTCCGCCAACGTCTTGCGCAAGTTTCACTACATCTTCCAAAGAAAGAAACATTGCATTATCAAAAGTGGCTCTAAAGCATTCCCATGTTGCTAAACCATAAAATCTAATTTTTCCTTCTTTACGTTTTTCTTCATAAAATTCAAAAACTTTTTTCAGATTTTCTAAGAATTGGGATTTAGACATTTCAGGATGACCCTCAACAGCATTATGAAGATACATCAAATCAATACATTCAAGATTTAGATTTTTCAAACTACGCTCAAGTTGATCTTGAAGATATGGAATAGTCATACAATGATAACCTGAGGAAATATCTCCTTCTTTGATAATTCCAGGTTTACCTAATTCACGCATAATATATTGCATAAAATCCTCTTTGATGTCACCATCATTAGTGACATAACCATTTTTTGTACAGATGAATAGTTCTTCTCTTTTGATTAGATTTTCATCTAATAATTCAGATAATGCAGTCCCAATGCTTCGTTCAGATTTTTGAGCACGATAATTTATTGCAGTATCAATTACATTTATTCCAGATAAAATTGATTTTTTTACAGCGTCTTTTACTATCTCATCGGTTTGTGAATCCGGTTCGCCAAGATAAGTTCCAATTCCAATATTTGATAAATGTAAATTTTGAAATAAATTATAATTTTCAGTAAGGAATTTTTCAGAGAAAGACTTTGTTCCTTCAGATGTAGCATAACCAGAAATCATTCTAAATTACTTCACACATCATTACTTAAAATCCTATCAAAAATGATATAATGAATAATGCACCGGCAATTCTACTGAAATAAAGTGTGTTGGTCATAGAACTAAGTAAAATATTTTCAGATTTTTCTAAATCTTTCAAATGTAATATTGCCAATATTAGAAATGGTTTGGCTAGAAGTACAATCAAGCTGTAGATTGGAAATAATCCCGATACTACACCATAAATTATAATTCCATACGCCAATACTGGAAAAATTAAGAATGTCTTAACTGCATTTGTTTTACCAAAAATGATGATAAGGGTTCGTCTTCCTTTTTCTTTATCAACATCATGATCAGGAATTGATGTTACAAATAGTACTAATGAAGAAAGAACACCCACTACAATTCCTGCAAGTATTGTGAAATCATCAATGCTTTGAGATTGAATGAAATATGTTCCAATTATAATCAAAGTTCCCTTAATTGTTACAAATACTTCTGCTAATCCCCAATTCACAATCTTTGTAGAATAAAAAATTACAGAAAGAATTGCAAATCCAAGAATTAATCCAATTGTAATTCCAAAGATTATAACAAAATAAATTCCAATTATTGCACCTAAAATGAGAAATGCAATTCCAACGATGTAAACTGATTTTGGCTTTAATAGCCCTTCAGGTAAAACACCGGTACCGCCACTCATCTTAGTTCGTTTTGTTTTTGTATCGATGCCACGTTTGAAATCCCAATAATCATTTAATAGATCCACACTAGCATGTAGAGAAATTACACCTGCAAATGTCAAAAATGCATGAATAATGTCTATTGGGTGACCAGAATGCCATGCAAGAGATAAGCCAAGAGAGACAGCAATGACAGACGCTAAGAGAAATTTTACTCTTATTGCACGTAACCAGACAGAAAGCATTAGATTAATGACTCAGCATCAACACTGATTGGTTTTCTTCCATTAAAGCCAGAATCTTTTTCATGCCAGAATTTTATTTCTGTTTCACCTTCTTTCCAACAAAGCCAAACCTCTTCATCAAATCTTTTTGAAGGAAAATCTAGAAGACCTTGATCTAAACCTTTCATAACAACACCAGTTTCTTCTAATTCTTCAATAGTTTTATAGAATTTAGATAATTCTTCATTTAATTTTTGTTTTAAAACAACATATTTTTCAAATGTATCATTATCAGATAGCGTAACTTGAAGTTCTTGTTCGGCTTTGATTACTTCCATTTTTTGTTTTTTAATATTATCATATTTTTGTATGACAAGTGGTAAAACTTCATTTGCAGTCTGTACTGTAAAGTATTTGAACAATATCGTGATGATTGAATTGTTTAATTAAAAGATATCTTGATGCAATTACTTATAATCCAATAAATTATGAGAACATTATGAGCGCTGAAGAGCAATTACAAGGAATGGTAGATCAAACTATCGACATGGCACTCATGAATGTTGAAGCATATTACAAAGAGATAGAAGCTAGTAATGAAATTTTGAAAATTGAGAATCCAAAGGAGTTTGTTTTTGGATTAATCATGGGTCAAATTTTAGGATTAGGTGTTGCAGCACTTGCACAGATGAAAGGAGGAAATCCTACACCACAAGACCAAATGCAAGTAAGAGACATGGCATACAAACGTGTACCACAAATTAGAGAGAGGATTTTTGGATAATAATGGTTCAAAAAATAAAATGTTCACATATTTTAGTTGAAAAACAAAGTCAAGCTTTACAAATCCTTGAAGAAATAAAAAATGGAAAAAAATTTGGGGCAGCTGCTAAAGAAATTTCATCATGTCCAAGTTCAAAAAAAGAAGGGGATTTAGGCTATTTCACAAAAGGAATGATGGTAAAAGAATTTGAAGATGTTGCATTCAATTTAGAAATTGGTGAAGTATCAGCACCAGTGAAAACTCAATTTGGATATCACATCATTAAACGACTAGGATAATTAGATCTTAAATACAAATTTTGTAATACATATTGGAGTGAGAGTACATTTGACTTCAGTATTTAGAGAAACATCTCTCTTCTACTCCACTAAAGATCTTTACAGAATGGAATTTTAGCAACACTGATCGAGACAATTTTTTACTAAAATTATGAAATACCAGTTAACCTAGAGGTCATTATGCCAGAAGTGACAGTTTTTTCTACAAAAGATATCGAGAACATAATTTCTTGGTTTGAGAGAATCTATAGTAGTGATGAGGAAATATCTGACTTCGAACGTGAGACATATCTTAAACTCGCAAAATACTTTATTCTCGAAGAAAAAGCAATGTGTTAAAATTGCATATTCTCTTTTTAATTTAAGGAAACGATTTTATCGTTTTTGCATAACTTGCAAATCTATGGTTTTGAGGCCGAACCTGTGTTTGATGGTATTTTTTACAAGTTGTTCCTAATGCGCCACGATAACCAATGGGAGAATCAACCCATTTTTCATCATGAGCAGCTTTGAGAACATCATCATATGGACTGTAGTAATTCATGATTTTTTTATTTACAATTTTTTGGAATTTATTTCCGTGTATTTTTGGTGATAATGAATTTGCAGGGATTGATGCACCGAATAGATGTACAGATTCAATAATTCCATTATTTTCTGAGTTTTTTGCAAGTGATTCAATTGTAGATAGTATTACTTGTGCACCCAATGAGTGACCCATTAAACGAATTTTTATCGAAGGGTTTTTTGATTTTAAATCTTTGATGAATTTTGAAAGATTTTTTCCATTCTTTTTTGCGATTGTGACTCCTACTTTCAGTGCAGAGAGTGCAGTTGATTTGTATTGTACACCTGCAGTGTTAGAATCGTAGCTATATCCAACAACATCATGTTTGTAATTCAGAGTTTTCAAGCGTTTTTCTGCAATCACATATTTGGCTAATGCCCCTGATTTGTTATTTCTCAAACCATGAATCATAATAACAATTTCAGATTTTTGAGAGATTTTTTCAAAACTTGTCTTCGGATATGCATCATATGAGATGTTTTTGAGAGTTTTTCCAGTTTTTAGATCATAGAACCCTCTAGTAGATATTTTCGGAAATATTTTTCCAATCATTTTAGTTTCCTAGTTTAGATTGTTCTTCGTCTATTACGGATTGTTCAATTTTTGAAAATATTGGTTCAGTGGCTCCAATTTTATGACCAGATTTCAATTCTAAATTAGACATTTCATTCCAATTTACATCAGAAACATTTCCATCCAGTCCCAATTGAGACCATATTTTTTGTGAAGATTTTGGTAAAAATGATTGTAAACATATTGCAATTGAACGAACGGCATTGACAGATAGATATATGCAAGCATTAGTTCCAGGTCCTTTTTTCCAAGGTTCCTTGTGTTGGAAATATTGGTTAAAATGAGCAGAAAATTCCATTAGTTGTTTTAATGCACGATCCAGATGATTTTCTTCCATTAGTTTGCCAATATCTTCAGCAAGAGATTTTATTTTTTGCTCTGATTCAGAGTCTTTCTCATCAAATTTTTCAGGCTCAGGAACAACACCATCAAAAGTTTTGTTTGTAAATCCAAGAGCACGGTTAACCAAATTTCCCAGATTGCCAATTAATTCAGAGTTAATCTTAGTTGAAAATTGTTCCCAATCAAAATTAAGATCATCTTGAGAATATGGATTTATTGAAATAAGATAAAACCGCAAATAATCAGCAGGGAATTTTTCTAAGAAATCTTTTAGGCCAATGTACCAATTTCTACTTTTTGATATTTTTTTACCTTCAAGGGTAAGGTGGCCACGAGTTGGAATGTAATCAGGCAATTTGAATTCTTTTTCAATTCCCAACCTCATTGCAGGTAAAAACAGATAGTGGTGGTAAACAATATCTTTACCAATGAAATGATAAATGTCAGCATCATTCCAAAAACTTTTACCATCAATATTTTTATCATTTAGAAATTTTAACGTGGAAGAAATGTACGCAAGATGATTATCAAACCAACCATAGAATACTTTATCTTTTAATCCATCAATTGGGATAGGTACTCCCCATGGAATATCTCGAGTTATATCCCAATCAACTAGACCTTCTTTAATCCAATTTTCAACGTATTTTTTTACATCTTTTTGAAGATATGGAGCATTTTCAAGATATTCCAAAAGGGGTTCAGAGAAATTTTTCAGTTTAAAGAAATAGTGATTGGTTGATTTTTGTACAGGTGTTTCACCACATATTGAACAGTGAGGATTTTCAATTTCTTCAGGAATACGCCCACATTTTTCACATAAATCAGAATATTGATCTTCGGCATTACAAAATGGGCAAGTTCCCTTTACAAATCGGTCTGGAAGGAATTTGTCACAAGAAGTACAAAAAGCTTGGATGATTTCTTTTTCGTAAATATGTCCGTTTTTTTCAATTTTTTTAAAAACATCTTGAACAAATGAGATATTTTCTTCAGAACTTGTTTTATAGAAAAAATCAAATCCTATATCAAAAGCGGTAAAATCTTCATAATCACGTTTATTCCAATGTGCGACATATTCTTGTGGAGTCTGTTTTAATTTTTCAGATTGTATTAAAATTGGAGTTCCATAATCGTCAGACGCGCATATATAATATGCTTCAACACCATTTTGTTTTAAGAAACGAGTGGTAACATCAGCAGGGAGATATGTAGATGCAACATGACCTAGATGTATCTCACCATTTGAATATGGCAGAGCACTTGTGATTATTGCTTTTTTATTCATTTGTGATAATTTGGATTTATTTGCATTTAAGCTATGGTTTTTAAAGAGATTGGGAAGGTTGTAAAGTATGAGTAAGGTAAAAAACCCAAAGCTAGCAAAACAGGGAAAGATCTCATACGAATGGGCTCGTACTCATATGGACATTTTAGATAATACGTTAACACGATTAAAAAAATCAAAACCACTGAAAGGAGTGACAATTGCATTTTGCCTACACATTACAAAAGAGACCTCAGTTTTGTTGATGGGGGCAAAAGAATTAGGAGCAAATGTTGCAGTTTGTGGCGGAAATCCATTAACAACACAAGACCATATTGCAGCATTTCTTGCAACTCAAGGAATTCACATTTATGCATGGAATGGACAAACTAACAAAGAATATGATTGGTGTCTTGATCAAGTACTAAACCATAAACCAAGTTTAATTTGTGACGATGGTGCAGACATGAATGTTAAAGTACATTTCGATAAAAAATTCAAATCATTAAAAATTCTTGGCTCCACAGAAGAAACAACTGCAGGAGTAACAAGAGTACAAGCAATGGAAAAACAAGGTAAATTGAAATATCCAGTTGTAATTGTTAATGATGCAGATACAAAACATATGTTTGATAATAGATATGGTACAGGTCAGAGTACAATAGACGGATATCTAAGAGCAATGGGATTATTATT
Organism: Candidatus Nitrosopelagicus brevis; assembly: GCF_000812185.1. Classification (NCBI taxonomy): domain Archaea; kingdom Thermoproteati; phylum Nitrososphaerota; genus Candidatus Nitrosopelagicus; species Candidatus Nitrosopelagicus brevis. The sequence goes on from NZ_CP007026.1 coordinate 665,952, forward strand.
CACATCAAAGAAAATTGTAGTAGTAGGCTACGGTTGGGTAGGAAGAGGAGTTGCAGAAAGATCAAGAGGAATGGGCGGCAAAGTAATTGTTACAGAAATTGACCCAGTAAAAGCTCTTGAAGCACATATGGATGGATTTGATGTAATGCCAATGTCTCAAGCTGCAAAGATTGGGCAGATTTTCATAACAACTACAGGAATGACTAGTGTGATTAGAAAAGAACATCTTCTTTCTATGAAAGACGGTTCAGTAGTTGGAAATGTAGGACATTTTGATGTTGAAATAGATACTAAATTCTTATTAGAAAAATCAAAATCAGTAAGAGAAGTAAGACCATCACTTGATGAATGTGTTTTGAGAAATGGGCGAAAAATCTATCTAATTGGAAAAGGAAGATTAGCAAATTTAGTTGCAGCAGAAGGACATCCGCCAGAAGTTATGGCCCAGTCATTTTCAAATCAAATATTATCATTATTGTATATTTTTAAAAATCACAAAAAAATGGGCAAAAAAACTATGATTGTTCCTAAAGAAATTGATAGACAAATTGCAGTTGATGCGTTGAAAGCATTGGATGTCAAAATAGACAAATTGACAAAAGAACAAAAGAAATATGCAGAAAGCTGGTAACAAGAATAAGTAAATAAAGAACATTATTTCACAAGCAATTAGATGACATGGACAAAAGTTGCAGAAAAAGGCGACATTCAATCTGGTTCAAGCAAAGAGTTTGAAGTGGAAGGTAAAAAAATTGCAGTTTTTAACCAAGATGGTTTTCATGCATTAGATGGAATTTGTCAACATCAAGATGGTTCACTTGCACCTAAAGGAAAAATTGAAGGAGATATTGTAGAATGCCCATTACATTTCTGGCATTATAATATCAAGACAGGAGAATTAATGGATTATCTAAAAGGCATCAAATTGAAAAAATATGATGTGGACGTAAGAGATGATGGCATTTATGTCGATGCATAATTCTGGTAGACTTTTTATGAGATTAGTTTAAGAAAAACCTGTGAACCAAGAGATTTTACAGAAAATAACAAATCAAGATTACAATAGTATTTCAACAAGAATACAAGAAGGGTTAAAACAAAAAATTGAAGAAACTAATTCAAAAGGAGTGATTTTTGGTCTGAGTGGCGGAATTGATTCCGCAGTGATTGCATATTTGTGTAACAATATTGTAAAAGAAAAAACACTTGCAGTAATAATGCCAGATTCAAAAATTTCACCAGAATCAGAAACCAGTGATGCGATAAAGATTGTAGATGAATTAGGATTAGATTACAAATTACTCGATATCAATTCAATACATAAGGAGTTTAACATGGTGTTAGAGCCAGAAGATCGAGCTTTAGGTAATTTACGAGCAAGAATTAGAATGAACATATTATACTATTATGCAAATTTAAAAAATTTAGTTACACTAGGGTCTAGCGATAAAAGTGAGTTTAACATAGGATATTTTACAAAATTTGGAGATGGTGCAGCAGATGTATTGCCAATTGTTTCATTATACAAAACTCAAGTAAGAGAATTAGCTAGACATTTAGGAATTGATGAAAGTATAATTACAAAGAAAAGCAGCCCTCACTTGTGGCCTAATCATGAAGCAGAACATGAAATTGGTGTAGAATATGAGCAAATTGACGTCATTTTACATTGTTTTATAGATAGAAAATTATCATTAAACGATACAGCAAATGAATCACAAATAGATATCAAATTGGTTGAAAAGATCCATTCTATGTATATGAAAAGTGAGCATAAACGAATCAATCCAAATGCACTTTGAATAAAGATTATTTTCACACAAATAAGATAAATGACACGTCAATCTGTTATTAACAAATGAAGATTTCAGATACGTTAACAAATCAAAAAAAAGAATTAGAGTTTTCTGATAAAGTAAGAATCTACCTTTGTGGTGTAACAGTGTATGATCAATCACACATTGGACATGCTAGAACAGTAATAGTTTTTGACACATTGAGAAGATTCCTTGAAGCAAATGGCACTCAAGTTGAATTAATTCAAAATTTTACTGATGTCGATGATAAAATAATTAATCGTGCAAAAGAACAGGGCGAATCAGCAAGTGGATTATCAACTAAATACATTCAAACGTATTTTGAAGATTCGGATAGATTAAACATTAGAAGAGCAACAAATTACCCAAAAGCAACTGAACATATCGATGATATGATAAATCTAATTCAAAATTTAGTAGATAAAGAATCTGCATATGTGTCTAAAAATGGAGTATATTTCCGTGTTTCAAAATTTTCAAAATATGGAAAATTATCAAAAAAGAAAACAGAAGATCTTGAAAGCGGTGCCAGAATAGAAGTTGACGAATCAAAAGAGAGTCCTTTAGATTTTGCACTGTGGAAATTTTCAGATGAACAACCGAATTGGGAAAGTCCATGGGGTAAAGGTAGACCAGGATGGCATATCGAATGCTCTGCAATGAGTATCAAATATCTTGGTAAAAATTTTGAGATACACGGAGGTGGAAGAGATTTGATTTTTCCTCATCATGAAAATGAAATTGCACAATCAGAATCATTTACTTCAGAACAATTTGCAAAGATTTGGATGCATGCAGGAATGATTACCATAAACGGTGAAAAAATGTCAAAATCAGTCGGAAATGTAAAATCAATAAATCATGTTTTGGAGTCATGGGGTCCAAATGTAGTAAGATTATTCTGTATTTCAGGACATTATTCAAAACCAATTGATTACACAGAAGATCTATTAAAAGAAAATTTGATTAGATTGAGACAGATTGAAACATGTTATTATGAATTAAGATTAGCCGAAGAATCACAAGAAACAGAAGATGTTTCATCATTGCTTGAAGAATCAAGAGAAAAATTTGATGCAGCACTAAATGATGATTTTAACACATCATTGGGATTATCTATATTTTTTAATATGATAAAAACAATAAACAGTCTTGCAGCAGATGAGAAGATTTCTAAAAAAATTGCAGTGCAAGCATTACCTGTATTAGAGTACATGTTAGAAGTATTAGGAATTGAGATTCAAACAGTTTCAGATGAAGAAATAGAATCTGTTTTTGAATTAATTAACAAGAGAGAAACACTAAGAGAAGAAAAGCAGTTTGAAGAGGCAGATAAGATTAGAGACCAAATTGCAGGATTAGGAATATCATTAATTGATCATAAAAATAAAACATTATGGATGAAAAAAGAAGCAATCAAATCAGAAAAACAATGAGATGATTTGTGGATAATATTTAATAATCATTTTAACGTAGTCTAATTCCATTAGTGAAAATGCCGTTTTTTGGCAAAAATGAGACGGACCTTTTTTTCCTCTCTTTTGCACTAGTGGACTATTTTATGATTAATACTGAAGGTTTTGATTTGTGCAAAACAAATTGAGAAGTACTTCCAAAGAATAATTCTTTTGCAGAACTTCTGCCCCTTGAACCAATTACAACCATGTCAATTTTATTTCTTGAAGTATTTGCAAATTTAGCAATTTCATAACCAGGATTTCCATACACAATCTTTTGATCAAAGGCAACTCCAGCCTTTTCGCATTGATTTTCTGCAATGTCCATCATAGAATCTAGTTGTTTTTTGTGATTTTTGTTGAATTTACCAGAGGTATCAAAGTCACCTTTTGGAGGTGCATAAACTGCATGAAGTGCAATGATTTTAGCATCACAATTTTTTGCAAGATAGATTGCAGACGATAAACCTCTAAAGGAGTTTTTAGAATTATCAAGTGGAACCAAAATTTTGTTAACTGATGTAGCCATAGAATAATTAATTTCAAAGGTATTAAAAAACGAGACGTTAAAGAATAATTACCTGAAAATTAATCAGTAATTCCATCAATCAGCAGATTTATCATATTTTTCATGCCATTCTTTGGATTCTTTGCTAAATTCATCATAGATTTGTTTCATTTTTTCCAATAATGTACGATAATTCTTTGTATGATTTTGTATTTTTACCAAGTCTTGAATCATTTTATCAAACATTTCATTCATAGGGTTATTTGGTTCAATGTTTACAAGACGAGTTCTGATATCATTCCAGTTTTTGAGCATATCCATTAACAATAATTCCTGCTCTGTTACTAATTCATCTAAGGCATCTTGTTTTATGCTCATAATTTTTCAGAGTAAAAGGATGATATCAGTTTTTAGAAAAAAAGGCGCCGGGAGAGGGATTTGAACCCCCGTGTGCAGAGCACAGACGCTATCCTGTTTTGAGATTTCGAGGCGTCCGCCTTGGACCAAGCTTGGCTATCCCGACATGCAAAGTAAGAATTTCTAGTATAAAATCGAATCAGTAAACAAAAAAAGCAGCAAATACTGAAAGTTACTATGGGATTAGATCTAAAACCATTGCTAGTCAGAGAAAAGACACAGCTTGAATCATTTACAAACAAAGTTGTTGCAATTGATGCATACAATGCAATCTATCAATTTCTAGCAATAATTAGAGGACCTGAAGGACTTCATTTAACAGATTCACAAGGAAGAGTCACAAGTCACATTACAGGATTGTTATTTAGAAACATAAATTTTCTCACAATGGGAATTAAACCGGTCTATGTATTTGATGGAAAACCACCTTCACTAAAATCAGCAGAAATTGAAAAGAGAAAACAGATCAAAAAAGAGGCTACAGTAAAATATGAAAAAGCAATTTCTGCAGGAGATATGGAAGATGCAAGAAAATATGCACAGCAAACCACATCAATGAGAGATGGAATGGTTGAAGATTCAAAGAAATTATTAGATTTATTTGGAATACCACATATACAAGCACCATCAGAAGGAGAAGCGACAGCTGCAAGTCTTACAATTACAGGCCAAGCATTTGCTTCAGCAAGTCAAGATTTTGATTCAATTTTATTTGGTGCAAAAAGATTGGTTAGAAATTTTACAAATAGTGGAAGAAGAAAACTTCCAAATAGAAATTCCTACATTGAAGTTTTACCCGAAATGATTGAATTTCAAAAAAATCTAGATAGTATGGGATTAACAAGACAAGAATTAGTAGATACAGGAATTTTAATTGGAACAGATTTCAATCCAGATGGATTTGAGAGAGTAGGACCAAAAACTGCCATTAAGATGATTAAACAACACAAGAGATTGGAAGACATTCCACAAATTCAAGAGCAATTAGAGCAGATACCATTTGATCAAATAAGAAAAATTTTCCTAGAGCCAGAGGTTGCCAAGATAGATAAAATTGAGTTTGGAGAAACAGACTATGAAGGAATAGTAAAATATCTATCCGAAGAACGGGATTTTTCAAAAGATAGAGTAGAAACATCAATGAATAGATTGAAGAAAAGTCTTGAGAAAAAAAGCCAGACTTTAGATCAATTCTTTTAATTAAGACATTATGCCGAATTGAACAGTTGGTCAGTTTGGGAATATACTGAATACCAAACAATTCCGTCTCGTGTTGATGGACTTGCTGAACGGCCAATTCTAAAGTATAAATCAACAAAGAATTCAGTACTGATATGACAGAAAATGATGATATCAAGCATAATTTGATGCTGAATATCAAACGCTTGGAGGGAATTTTAGAGAGAATCGACAAGTATTGCCATAATTATGATCAAGAAAAAGTTGATGCATCAGTTGCAGTTTTAAAAATCAAAAGTTCAATAGAAAATCTTCGAGAAATAATTCCAGAGATGAGTAGAGATGCAGAATCAATAGATCAAGAAACTGATAAACCAGAAGAAGAAAAAGATTAACTAACCTAAAAATTAAAAAAAAATATGAGTTTTGAAGAAGACGTAGATGTTTATGGTGAATGTAGAAATTTCATCAAGTTTTGTAAAGAACAAGGAATTCCGGTGACTTCTGAAGCTGTGGCAACAGTTTGGGCAGCATTTCAGACTAATGTGGCATTGGATGATGATGAAGACGAAGAGACAACGTTAGATGATTACTAGTTATTTTTTCTGATTTTCAATATTTTTTTGTAGTTCTTGGAATGCAGATTGAATTTCATTTACCGCTGCACCATCTTCTAAAGTACTCACATCACCAATTGTTTCATTTTTTGCAATTGCCTTTAGTAAACGACGCATAATTTTTCCACTTCGGGTTTTTGGAAGTTTGTTTACAAAGTAAAATTGACTAGGAGTTGCAATGGGGCCAATTTGTGTTCGAATAGTTTCACGTAGTTCAGAACGAAGTTGTTCCTCAGAAGTACTAACATTTTCTTTTAACATAACAAATGCAATGATGGATTCACCTTTTACTTCATCAGGAATTCCACATACTGCAGATTCTGCAACATCATTATGAGAAACAATACTACTTTCTAATTCTGCAGTTCCAATTCTATGACCTGCGACTTTTAGAACATCATCTGAACGACCAAGTAACCACAAATAACCATCAGAATCCTTAATGGCGTAATCTCCAGGATAATAAAGTGATTCAAATTTTGACCAATAGACATCTTTGTATTTTTCAGCATCCTTCCATAATCCTAATAACATTCCTGGCCAAGGAGTTTTAATTATTAGAGAACCTTTTGTTTCAGATTCTACTTCATTACCAGTTTCGTCAACAACTTCAATATCTAATCCAGGGATAGGTAATGTTGCAGAACCAGGTTTCAACGGAATTGTTTCAATACCAGGTAAAGGACTGATTAGCATTCCACCAGTTTCAGTTTGCCACCATGTATCAATTATTGGGCATTTCTTTTTTCCAATTACATTGAAATACCATTTCCAAACTTCAGGATTAATCGGTTCGCCAACAGTTCCAAGTAAACGTAAAGTTGAAAGATTAAATGAATTTGGAATATCATCTCCAAATTTCATTAACATTCGAAGAGCAGTTGGTGTTGTGTAAAAAATTGTAACACCGTATTTTTGGATTATGTCCCACATTCTAGATGAATCAGGATGATCAGGTGCACCTTCATACATTACCTGTGTTGCACCGTGTAACAAAGGACCATAGACCACATAACTATGACCGGTAACCCATCCTATGTCTGCAGTACAAAAATAAACATCGGTATCTTTTATGTCAAATGCCCATTTGTATGTAGAATAAAGATGAGTTAGATAACCACCAATCCCATGCAATACTCCTTTAGGTTTCCCAGTAGTACCAGAAGTGTATAAGATGTATAATGAATCAGTACTATCAAGTATTTCTGCATCACATTCTTCAGATGAGTTTTGCATTACCTCATGCCAAAGCAAATCTTTTTCATTCAATTGTATTTTTTGGCCAGTTCTTTGATAGACAATGACATTTTTCACAAATTGTACTGAAGATGCAGAATCATCTACAATTTCTTTGAGATTGATTATCTTACCTTTCCTATATCCACCATCAGCAGTGATGATTATTTTTGATTGAGAATCTTCCACTCTGTCAGAAAGAGACTTTGAGCTAAATCCAGAAAATACGACGGTATGAATTGCGCCAATTCGGGCACAGGCGAGCATGGATATGGGCAATTCAGGTATCATTGGGAGATAAATTGTAACACGGTCACCTTTTTTCACACCTAATGATTTTAGAACATTTGCAAGTTTTTTGACTTCTACAAACATTTCTTTGTAAGTAATTTTTCGGTCAGTTCCATCTTCACCTTCCCACAAAATTGCTGGTTTTTCAGATTTTGAATCTTGATGAATATCCAAGGTATTGTAAGAAGCATTGATTTTTCCACCTACAAACCATCGCGCAAAAGGTGGGTTCCACTGTAAAGTTTCAGTCCACGGCTCAAACCATGACAATGATTTTGCACAATTATTCCAAAATGAGACATAATCATTTTTTGCAGAAGTCCTAATTGAGGAATCATTATTCCCCAAACCAATATCAAATTCTTCAGAATGCAATTATAGATTATTTGAATAATGAATGTTTTAAGAATTTTGAATTATTATTGTGAATTCATTCTTTTAATCCAGTCAGATTCAGGTTCTGCCGGAATTTGTTCTTGTGCAGGAATTGTCATTACTTGAGTCTCAGAAGACTTTTGTGATGAGGACTCGACGCTAGGAGGTTCTGGCAAACGAGTCTCAATTGGCTCATCATCAGAAGGTTGTGGTAGATAAGTTCCTGGCATCGCTGATGGTGACACCTCTGGAATCATATCTTCGAGTGAGAGATTTGCTAGTCTGGATTTAACTTTAGAAATCTCATCTTTCTCATGTTTCATGTGCTGAAGCATTTCGTCTGTTTCGCTTTGAACATGGTCGAAGGTCTCCTGAGAAATTTCGTTACTTTTGAGTTGAACTTTTGCGTCAAACAAAAGAACTTTGACAGATTTTTCCTGTTCTTCAATTTCGACGACTCTATTATCTAATTCAGAACTAATTTCAAATTCAGTACGTTGGAGTGTCATTAATTTAGTGTTGTACTTTTCATGAATAATTTCTGCATCAGATTTCATGCTGTCGTTGTCAGAGACAATTTCCATCAATGCGTTAAGACGTCGGATTACAAGTTCTTTTTGTTTTAGTAAACGTTGTGAATCCAATCTCCACTTTGGAATGAAAATTACTACTTCAGATTGAACTACGAGTTGATCAAAAGCAATTTGTTTTAGGCCTTCAGACCCGCAATTGATGCCGACTGTCTGTATAGAACCATCAACATCAGTTGAGGTACCTAAAATTTTGCCCATTGGTGCACCGTACATGTCTTTTACGGGTTTTCCAATAATCTCAACTTCACAGTTGCTCATGAATGGAGATTGACAGATCCGTATAACCGACCAAGTGTTAACAAGGTTGACAATTTTAGTACAAAGAAATTAACTAAATTAAAAATTCATGACTAAACGTATTTGTATTATTACAATTTAACAAAAAATTAACATGATTGACAAAGAAGAATTAGCTCAGATTATGAAATTTGTATCAGAATATTGGGAAAAATTGAAAAATGATCCTGACAACGATGCTCTAAAGATTTTACCATCTAAATTTTGGATGAAATCACTTGGAGGTCCTGTTGGAAATGATAAAACAACCAAAGGCAGATGGGTTACAACTTTGATGTATTTGGAAGACGAAGAAATGGAAAAATCATTTCGCGAGGTTTTAGCACGTTGGCAAGCTAAAGGTCAACAAACAGCAACTGATCTTCCAACAAAATCACCCGATCTAATTCAAATTGGCAGAAGATAAAGATAAAACCAATTACGAAAAATAATATTATTGTCCGAATTTTCTAAAAATGAAAGAAGAATTTTAGAAAAACATTTTTCAAACTCAGATAAGAATGTCTTTGCTGTAATAACACCAAGGCAAGTTGATCGTGGTGCATTGATGTCACGATATAGTAGAACTGACAAAAGTATGAGGAAAATTTTCTTAGATGAATTTTTAAAAAATAAAAATCGTGGAGAGGAGTTTTACGATAGAGTTTTACTCGAATACGGAGATGATTCAGTTGCAGAACTAGGTATTGCACAAATTGCAATTGAAGGACTTACAAATATAGCAGTTAAAAAAATTGAAGATAGAAGGATTGGCTTTTCATATTTAGAAAAATCCTCACGATATGTTTCATGGGATAAAAAAATTAAAGGAAAATACAAATTTCTGCATGAACCGACAATAATGAAAACTAAATTTGCAGATGAATATATCGATGCATGTAATTTAGATTTTGAAGTTTATTCAAAAAATATAGAACCTATGTTAAAATTAATTCGAGAAAGAGATTCGATCAACAATTATAAATTTAAAGATAAAGACGGTAAAGAAAAAAAATTTAGTGCCATAAATGATGATTCAATTCTTAAATCATCAATGAGAATATACAATGCTGCAACAAAAGCAAAAGCACTTGATGCATTAAGAAGCTTACTTCCTGCATCAACGTTAACAAATGTAGGAGTTACAGGAAATGGCAGAGCGTTTGAATATTTATTATCAATATTATTTGCATCAAAATTAAAAGAAGAAAATAATTTAGCATTACAAATTAAAAAAGAATTAGACACTACAATCAAATCATTTGTTCGAAGATCTGATGACAAATATGGAAAAGTTCTACAGAAATATCTGAACAGTGTAAAAAAATCAGCACAAAATGTGGCAAAAACTTCAATTTCAGGCACACCATCTAAAGGAAAAATAGCAAAATTAGTAGAGTTTGAGAATGAAAATAAGGTAATCAACAGTGTGATATCAGCAATAATTTATGAGCAATCTCCAGGAATATCATTTGAGAAAATTTTACAACAAGTGAGAAAGATTCCAACAAATAAAAAAAAGAAAATTATTTTAGAAATGGCAGATTTACGAAAAAATAGAAGACATAGACCATCACGTGCATTTGAAATGGCAGAGTATACCTTTGATTTAGTCACAAATTTTGGAATGTTTAGAGATTTTCACAGACATAGAGCATTAACATTAGAAAGACAACTACTAACAACACATCACGGGTATGATATGCCTCAAGAAGTAAAAGATCTTGGAATGCAAAAAGAATTCAAAGAATGTATGAACAATACAGACACTGTTTTCAAAAAAATTCAAAAGAAATATCCTGAAGAAGCACAGTACGTTGTCAATTTTGGATATAATTATCCATACATGATGAAAATGAATATGAGGGAAGCTGTTCACATGATTGAATTAAGAACTGTACCTCAAGGACATCAAGATTATAGAATTGTAGCACAAAAAATGTATCAAGCAATAAATAAAAAACATCCAATTCTAAGCAATATAATGAAATTTGTGGATATGAATAAATACGAATTAGAAAGATTTGAATCAGAAAAAAGAACAGAAGAAAAAAGGAATAGACAATGACTGAAAAAATTACCAAAACCGATGAAGAATGGAAAAAAGAATTGACTGCAGAAGAATATGAAGTTTGTAGAATGAAAGGTACCGAGCAAGCATTTACTGGAATGTATTGGGATTGTAAAGATGATGGCGTATACAAATGTAGAGCATGCGGAGTAGAATTATTTTCATCTGATGCAAAATTTGATTCAGGTACTGGATGGCCAAGTTTTTTCAAACCTGAAGATGATGAACAAATTGAATACATAGAAGACAGAAGTTATGGCATGTTGAGAGTTGAAGTTAATTGTAAAAAATGTGGATCACACTTGGGACATGTATTTGATGACGGTCCTGCGCCATCAAAACTTAGATACTGTATTAACTCAGTATCGCTCAAATTAGACAAGTCAAATTAAATAATCGACTTGATTTTACGATACTATGAGAATAATACTATGCGGATTTGGAGTAGTTGCACAAAGCTTTTCAGAGCTTTTAGAATCACGTACACATGACCTGTATTCTAAATTTGGATTAAGACCACGAATTGTAGGAGTATTTGATAGTAAAGGATGCGCATATGATGAAACCGGTTTAGATTTAAAGAAATTAAATAAAATCAAAAAACAATCAGGCACAGTAAGAAATTATGATAAGTCAATAAAACAAATTTCAGGTAAAGAAATCATTGAAAATTTTGATGCAGATGTATTAATTGAAACTACTGCAAGTAACTATAAAGATGCAGAACCAGGAATGAGCCACATTATTTCTGCAATGAAAAAAAAGATGCATGTTATATCAGTCAATAAAGGACCGCTTGCACTTGCATTTCCATCATTAATGGAATTAGCAAATTATAATCAAGTTATGTTAAGATTCAGTGGTACTGTTGGTGGGGGAACGCCAATTTTAGATTATGCAAAAAATAGTTTACGAGGAGAAAAAATATTATCATTTCAAGGAATTCTTAATGGTACAACTAACTACATACTGACAAACATGGCAGAAGGAATGTCATTTGAAGACGCATTAAACGATGCAAAATCAAAAGGATATGTTGAAGCAGATGAAGCACTTGATCTAGATGGATTAGACGCAGCTGCAAAACTTGTCATTTTAGCAAATTGGATAATGGGTATGAAAGTAACCATGCCAGACATTATCAAAAAAGGTATCCGTAAAGTAAACACAAATGATATCAAAAATGCAGAAAAAAATGGGTCTGCAGTGAAATTAATTGCATCATGTGACAAAGAATTGACAGTATCTCCTGTAGAAATCAAGATTAATGACCCACTGTGCGTGAATGGAACATTAAACGCAATATCATTTACATCAGAACATTCAGGTACTCAAACCATAATTGGTAGAGGGGCAGGAGGAACAGAAACTGCAAGTTCTATACTTAGAGACCTGATAGATATTAGAAAAGAGATTACAAAATCTTGAAAACAAATCTAATTTCAAAGAGTGAGACAACACAATTGCTAAAAATTGTCTCAGAAAAATGGAAAATTGATCTACCTAAAGTGAAAAATCTAAAGGTCTATGAAATTGATGATGAGATTCAATTAATCACGGGTAATGAGATTAAAATTTTAAAAATTAAGGATGAACATCTCCCATTTCTTAGTGAAATTACAACATTGGAAAAATTTCCATATGTTCAAGTTGACATGGGCGCGGTAAAATTCATGTGTAAGGGAGCAAATCTCATGAGACCAGGAATTAAAAAATTTTCAGAATTCTCTAAGGACGACATAGTTTGCATAGTAGAGGAATCACAAAACAAATTTTTGGCTGTAGGAAAATCAATAGTAGATAGTTCAGAATTAGACAATATGGATAAAGGAGAGGTATTGAAAAATTTACACTATATTTCTGATAAGGCGTGGGAAATTTCTAAAACACTATAGATTATTTAACATCTTCAGTAAATTCAGTAATTCCATCTTTGTTAACTACTAAAACATCAATTCCATCACCGCTGAATGAATCTCTCATTGTTGCAGAACGTACTGCTTTTACAGCTAAATCTGTAGCCTCTTTTTCATTCATGTTTTCTTTAAACTGTGGGTCTAAGACACCTAATGCCATTTCAGCACCAGTGCCGACTGCAGCATATTCATCAGGTAATACTGAGCCAAGAGGATCAAGTGTGTATATGACAGGTTTGTCAGTCATTCCTCCAACAATTACTTGTGTCAACAATGGGAAGTATCTTCTTTCATACATCATGTTTGACATCATTTTTGCAATTGTGTTTGGTGGAACATCACGTTTCAAATCCATTTTTCTAATTTTTGCTAAAGCAGAAATTTGTAATGATAGTAATTGCATATCAGCTACTAGACCAGCACAAGTTGCACCAACTTTAGGAGTTATTGGAAAAGTTTTCTTTGTTGATTTACTAACCAAAAAATTTCCATATGCAATTCTTTTCTCACTTGCAAATACCACACCTTCATCAAAGGTGATACCTACAGCGGTTGCGCCTGGCATGTAACTCATGATTACACTCTGAAAATAGACAATAAAAGCATTAGTAAAAATTTGTGAATACCCTTAGTTAGGGTGGTATCTAAAAAACGGTAGATCGTTAATTGCCGAGAACGCATCAGCGTGTTACCGCGGTCAACGTTACTGACATATTTTTCGATCAGTTTAACGACGACGTCGTTTTGGAGCTTTACGTTTTGCTGCTTTTCTTTTTGGGGCTGCTTTTCTTTTTGCTGCCTTTCTTTTTGGAGCTGCTTTACGTTTTGCGGCCTTACGTTTTGGAGCTGCTTTACGTTTTGCTGCCTTTCTTTTTGGGGCTGCTTTACGTTTTGCTGCTTTACGTTTTGGAGCTGCCTTACGTTTTGCTGCTTTTCTTTTTGGGGCTGCTTTTCTTTTTGCTGCCTTTCTTTTTGGAGCTGCTTTACGTTTTGGAGCTGCCTTACGTTTTGCACCACCTTTTGCGGCGGTTCTCTTACGTTTGCGTGCTGCAGAAGCTCTCTTCTTTGTAGCTGCTGCTGCTGCGGCTGCTGCTCTTCTTTTGCGAGTGCGTGCTGCTTTTTTAGCTGCTGCGCTTCTCTTAGCTTTAGACATAGCCATAACTTGTTGCGAGATCTTAACAGTGTTATACTATACAAGTTACATGTTTTCACACACATTGTGTAAAATAATCAAGTAGATTTTGCAAATTATGATCGTGAAAATTTTTCTAAGAGTACACAAATGTTCTTAGTTGTTTTGTGTAACAGATCGATTTTTGCAAATTCATTAGGCGAATGCATTCTACAAAAAATGTAAGATGCACCTACAGAAATGCATGGTACTGACAAAATATTTGTAAATGCATGCATTGGTCCGGTTCCTGCGTTAGAAATGTTCAAAACGTAATCACCAAAAATTTTTTTTGTACTTTCACAAACAGTGTTTACAATTTTTTCATTTGGATTTGTTCTTGCAGCAGCTTCTGCATTCAAAACATTGATCGTTATATCACCAAAACCATTAACGCGAAGATGTTTTTCTAGTAATTTTATTAATTTTTTTGGATCCATGTTTGGAACCAATCTAAAGTCAATTTTCACTTTTGCGCTACCAGGCAAAACTGTCTTTGCACCATCACCGGTATACCCAGAATCAATGCCTGCAATGTTACATGTTACACCAGACACCAATGCTTTTTTTGCATCGAGTGAATTTTTGTTACCAACAAAATTTTTCACCCCATATTCTTTTTTGAAACCATCTGCGTCAAAGGGTTCTTTTTGAATTAATTTAATATCATTTTTAGTAAGAGGTTTGATATCGTCATACCAACCTTTAATCAAAATTTTGCCATTTTCATCACGCATCGTATTTAGTGCCTGAATTAATCGCCATGCAGGATTTTTGATAATTACTGCAAAACTAGAATGTACATCGCGTACAGATTCTTTTGCAGTAAGTTCCACGTACAATAATCCTTTCATACCCAGTCCAATTATAGGACGGTTTTTTTGATCAACATAACCAAATTCCCAAACAACACCATCACATGAAAATTTCTTTTTGTATTTTTTTAAATACGTTCCAATGTTTTCACTTCCATTTTCTTCTTCACCTTCAATTACAAATTTTACATTACATGGAACATCGCCATATGTTTTCAGATAAGACTCGACAGCTTTGATTCTAGTGATTAGTTCACCTTTATCATCAGATGCCCCACGACCAAAAATTTTATTTCCAATTATTTTGCCGCTGAAAGGGGGATCATCCCATAATTCAAGAGGTTCTACAGGCTGAACATCATAATGGTTGTAAAATAACAAAGTAGTGTTTGGATTATTTTTTGATTTTACTTCACCGTATACTAAAGGAGCCGCATTTTTTCCTAATCGTAATATTTCTGATTTTATGCCTGATTTTTTTAGCATTTTTGATACTAAAACACTGCATTCTTTGATTCCTTCATTTTTTGCAGAGATACTTGGTTGATGGATTAATGTTTGTAGATCTTTTAAAAGAGAATTTTTATTTTTATCAATAAATTTGATTGGTTTTTCAGAGTTCATTTTTAATTATTAAGTGAGTTTAGAACTTTAGGCAATACAGAAATCAAATCACTTGCAAGTATGTGGTTTCCAAATTCTTTTTGAAGTATTTCTCCTGCAGCACCATTGACAAATGTCGCAGTGCTTGTAGATTCAATCATATTTTTATTTCTAGATAAGAATCCAGCTGTTAGTCCAGATAAAACATCACCTGTACCTCCTACAGTCATGCATGGAGTTGATGTAGGATTTGTATAAGTTGAATCACCATTTGTAATGATATCTTCTTGACCTTTGAGTAATATTGTAATTGAATGGTTTTTTGCAAACTTTTCACATATAGAAATTCTTGAATTAATTTCAGTTTCAGGTGATTCGCCGAATATTCTTTTAAATTCTCCTGAATGAGGAGTTACAACAACATTTTGTCCTTCAATGATAGGAAGTATTTCTTTAACTAGAGAACTAGCATCTAATGATACGCGTACATTTCGGTCAAGTAATGATTTAACAAGTAATTTTATTGCTTCAATATCCTGAATTGCAAGTCCCATACCAATAGCAGCTGAATCAATGTCAACTGGAATTTGTCCTAGCATTTTATTGACAGTTCCACGTGTGAGTTTTGAGTCAGCCATTGGAATTACTATCAAATCTGGAGAAATCGAACGAGTGGAAAATGCATTGATTTTTGGAACACATGTATAAACAAGATCACTGCCAGAACGTAACGCAGCAAGTGAGGAAAGCACGGGGGCACCATGATAGATGTAACTACCTCCGACAACCAAAACCTTACCATTATCACCTTTACGTGAATTATTCTTACGTGGTGGAATGAGTTTTTCGATGTGTTCTTTTGTTAATTTAGTGGCGGTCAATTAGTTCACTTCTTCTTTGTTCTTTTCTTATTAAAGTGGACTTTTCGTGCTATTGCAAGATAAGTTGTATGGCCAATTCCCTGGTAGGAATGTCTAGTTTTACCGTCTCTAGCTTCAATACGACGAAGAATATGTTCAGTACATTCAATGTCAGTAAATTCATTTTCTACAAATGCCACAGATAGTTTTTCAAGCTGATTCATTGTAGGGCAAATTGCTGCTACACTTCCGCTACTTTTCAACATTTTTCTAACCTGTGGTAAAACTTCCCATGGATCTCCAAGATCAATTATAGCCAAATCCATATCTTTCAAAGGCATTTTTTTAGATTTTTTTAGATTCATTTCATGCATGGTGACATATTTTGACATTCCTGCTTTTTTGATATTTTTTTCTGCAACTTCCATAAATTTTGGTTCAACGTCAAAAGTGTACACATGTCCACGAGGATTCACAATACTAGCAAGAAAAGTGGTTAATGATCCACTACCAGTTCCTATTTCAACTATTTTTTGTCCAGATTGCACACCCATTCTAGCTGCTATGTAACCAAAGTCTTTTGGATAAACGATTTGTGTACTGTGTTGCATTTTCATTACATGGTCATGAAGTGTAGGTTTTAACAAGTAGACGTATTTGTCCTTGTTTGTAATTAATCTACTACCAAATTCTTTTCCAATTGCATCAGAGTGTTTGATTACTCCTATATGAGAATGAAATTGTTCTTTTTTAGAAATTTTTAATAGCCATTTTTTTGAATCGTTGTAAAAAAATAACACAAGATCTCCTGCTTTTATTTTTGCCATGTTCAAAATCCTAATTTTCTCTGGTTATAATCATTTTCCACGTTGCGAGCCCCACATTGCAACATGTAGTCTTGGGGAAAATGAAAAATTATGTAGTTTGGCCAGTTCAGAAATTGACTTTTCTTTCATAGAAATCTCCTCTTTTGTCGATGCCTGAGTCATCAATTGTACTCGGTTTTCAGGAATATTGTACTTTGTGACAAATTTTTTAATTTCAGGAATATCACTTTCATTTTCTACAACATATTTGAAAAAACAATTTTCTTGGTTTGCAAAAAAGTAATAACATTCATTATTTTCACAAAGTTCCAATGGATTTCCAGAATTTTGGGTTTTAGGAGATACGTTCCATTGATCAATTAAATCAGTTAACATTTTGTTTGGTAAAATTGTACAATTAGTTTCAACTTCCACATAAAAATCAGGTTTTAAGAAAGACAGTAAATCAGCTAGATCATCTTGTTGAAGTAACGGCTCACCTCCGGTAATTACAAGGTGTTTTATCTCAAGATCCAATATAGCATCTTTAACTTCGTCTATGGTCATCTCTTTTACCTCCTTTTGAAAATCATAATTTTTCCAATCCCAGGTATATTTTGTATCACACCAAGTACATTTTAGATTACACTGAGCGGTTCTAAGAAAAATTGCAGGCTTCCCAAAGTTTGGCCCTTCACCCTGAATTGATTTAAAAATTTCATTTACTTGCATGGTAGTTAGTATTTCATATACCTTATATCCTAAACTCTCAATTTTATCAGTGTGATACGCGAGTTAATCATTAGTTTTGACTATCATAGTGGAAAAACTGTTAAAAAATTAAGAGAATTAGAGCTAGAAAAAAAGAATACAGAAGACAAGGAAAAATTGAATAATCTAAAAAAAGAGATTGAAATCTTACAGAGTGATTATGAATCAAAATTAAAACCTGTGGCACTTGAAATTGCATTTAACATAGATTCACAAATGGAAAAAATGTCAGAAGAGGAAATTTTTCAGAAATTCCAAGTTAAAAATGCAGATTCATCAATGGTAGGAGAATGTGTTTACAAAATTTGTCAAAAGTTAGAAAGACAACCATCCCATAAAGCAATTTTAGAAATGATGCCAGAAAGATTTAGGCCCAATTAGCCTTCAGGACTATAGCTGACAATTTTTTTCCAACCTTCAGTGTCAGTGCATTGTTCGTTAGTCATACGAGAAAACAATAGATCATTCATTTTTGCAAATTTTTCAGTGTCAAAATTAGATTCTTCCATATTTTCAATCATTTGATTTGCAAGACTCATGCATGCTTGCTCATGCAAATTTATTGCATTTGATGGAAATAGCATATTTGTTGTTGCAATTATTGCAATTATCGAAATTCCAGCAATTATGCCAATTTTTACAACTTTGCTCAAATCCATGATTTATTCTCATCTTATAGATAAAATAAACAATATCATTAGGAATGAAAAAGGAAAATCATTTTAAGATCTAGTCACTATATGATACGATGAAACTTTTCACCAAATCAGAAGAGAGTTCAACAAAATGCAAAAAATGTGGATCAGAATTACATGATGCAGAGAGACTGAAAAGACATGAAAAAATTGCACATGGAAGAAGGGTTGACGTCAAGTGTCGGAATTGTGGGACGGAGTTTAGAGACCCAGATGACTTGAGAAAACACAAAAAGAAGTGTAAATGATCACATGTGAGAATCCATAGTTTCGTTGGAAATATGTTTGAGTTTTACACGTCTTCGTCTAATTAGAACATAGTATTGTATAATTTCAGTAATCTGTTCTTCAACAGTATTTTCATGTTCATTACTTTCAAGTAAAAAATCCAGATAATCTTTTTCATTTACTTTTACAGTTATTTTTCTCAAAATTATAACAGGGGATTGAGGGATATTACAGATTCATTATGCGATTCATTGATTAGTAGTCAATCGTAATTACAGGTGAAAAGATGAAAAAATGCATAATTTGTGGATGTAAAGATCATAGACTGGTGGGATGCATACGCCACAAGACAAAACAGTGTAATTGCTATAAGCAGGAATAATATTAAAAAAATATGGGATTGTTTGGAAAAAAGGAAGACCCGGAAGACTTGATGTATCAAGCAATGACATTTTTAGAAAAAAATCAGCCAAAAGCAGCAGTCTCATTATTCAAAAAAGTAACAAAAATTGATCCAGAAAATGTTAACGCATGGTATAATCAGGGTTTGGCATTAAATCAATTAAAAAAATATGCAGATGCAATAACATGCTTTGATATGATAACACAAAGAAATCCAAATGATGCAGCTGCGCTGAATAATAGAGGCATTGCAATGGCAGAACTTGGAGACCCAGAAGGAGCAATGGAATATTATGAAAAAGCAATTAAAGCAGATTCAAGCTATGCTCCTGCATATTACAATAAGGGAGTTTTATTGGATAAGAAACTTGAACATGATGAATCGCTGAAAGTTTTGGATGAGGCAATTGAGAAAGATCCAAAGAAACCAAATCCAAGATTTTACAAAGGAATTGTTTTAGGTAAAATGGGAAAGCATGAACTTGCATTGAATTGTTTTGAAAGTGTTCATAGAGCAAATCCGCAACACCTTGATTCATTTTTTCATAAAGGAATAGAATTAGCAGAATTAGAAAGACATGAAAAAGCAATAGAGGTTTTTGATAAAATTTTAGATAAACACAAGGGCAATGTGAATGTGGTTTATGCCAAAGCTAGGAGCAAAGCTGCAATGAATGAAGTGAATGAAGCGTTTGATTTGTTGAATCTCGCAATAAAACAGTCAAAGGCAATCAAGCTATGGGCAAGAAAAGAAAAAGTTTTTCAGAAATTTTATGATGACCCAGAATTTCAAAGAATGGTAAAATGATTAGAGGATCTTTTTCCTAACAGCATCAATTCTTAATATTTTGACTCTTTTTTTAGGACCGATCAATCGTGCTTCATAGATAGGAACATAGATTTCTAAAATATCCCGAAATTCAAAAGTTTCTTCAGAAGATTTTATTCCGGCATCTGCAGGTTTTTTTAATTTTGCAATGAGTTTTAACTTTGCAGCCTCAATAGTGATTTCAGGTCGACGAATAGAATCTTTATCGTCATTGATTGTCTTTTTAGGATGTTTATCCAATAATTTCAATGTGTCACGATATGAAAGATTCATTGCTTTTCCATGATGATCAAATGAAACATCAGCATCGTTTTCAAGCATAACACGCTCCTGCATTTGTATTTTAATTTTATTTTTGAAGGACGGTTCCAGTTTACTCAAAACACCGCGTTTCTTTTTAACAGGAAAAACTTCATCAGAAATTATTATTTCTTGAACATCCTTATCAACATGTAAGGTATGATCTGCATCACGAATAAAATCAACAGAATATTTCCCAGACAAAAGAAGAATTGATTCATAATGTAATGTAAGAGAATGTAAATGTACATCACTTTTTTTAGGTTTGTGAAGTAAAGTTTGAAATGTTTTTACTTTTCTTGAATCAACCATTTCTTCAGCAGCATCCAAATCAAGTAATGGTTTCAATGAAATTACTTTTATTTTTGTATCATTTTTTGCCATATGAACTACATACAATTGATTTGTCTATTTTTAAATCCTGTTAAACTATGACTCTTATACCTCACTAAATCACTCATTATATGCAAAAAGAGAATCTCTTTACAAAATCAGGCATACCAAGTAAAAAAGCTAAAGTGAATTATTTTACAGGAAAAATTGCTGCAAAAGACATTTCAGCCAAAATTAAGCCAAGTACAGAGAAAATTTATCATGTAACATTCAAAAATGGAGCACGTACAAAACTCCATTTTCATGATGCAGGACAGACACTGATAGTTACTAAAGGTAAAGGTAGCTTAGTTATGTACAAAAAAATTGGTACAGGAACAAAAAATTTTAAAATAAAAAAATTAGAAAGTATGAATCTGAATAAAGGTGATTGTGTACATATTCCTGCAAAAAGATTACACACACATGGTTCTACAAAGAAAAGTGAAGATTTTGCACATGTTGCAATAAACTCATTTCCAAAGAAAAAATCAGAACCAAAAACAATTTGGTATGAATCAGATTTTAAAACAATCGTAACTGAACAATTACCATAAAATGAATACTAAAGAAATTGAAAATATAGATGCATTCTCAGGACATGAGGGGACACAGATTAGACAAATTTTTTCTCCCGAAGACACAGCCAATACAACTCGATATAGTTTGGCACACTGTACAATAGCCCCAGGCAATAGTTCAAAACCACATAAAATGAAGACAAGTGAAATTTACTATATTTTGCAAGGAAGTGGGATTATGCATATTGAAGAAGAACAAAAAGTAGTGAAGAAAAATGAAACAATCTTTGTTCCGCCAATGTCTAAACAATTCATAGAGAACAATGGAGAGGGAGATCTGATTGCACTTTGTATAGTAGATCCAGCGTGGAAACAAGAAGATGAAGTCACAGAATAGAGCATGTTTTTAACATATTGGAAGTAATGTAAAACAATGAATTCAAGCCAAGCCTACAAAACTTTGGAAATTAACAGTAATTCAGATTTTGAAGAAGTCAAATATGCATACAGAAAATTAGCACTTCAACATCATCCAGATAAGAACAAAAATTCAGAAAGTGAAAAAAAATTTAAGATAATCACAGAAGCATATCATTTTTTGAAAAATCAAAATAAACATTCTTCAAGACAAAAACCAGAAAAAGCTACAGAAGAATCAGATTATACCCAAACAAGTAGAAAATTCTACAAGAGAACTAAATGGGGAAAAGATGGAGAGAGTAAAACACCTGAAGCGGATTGGGGCAAATATACAAAAGATTTTGAAGCAAATGAGGAATGGTGGAAAAGATATGAAAGTGAATTCTGGGATAAATATGAAAAAACAGTTAACGAACAGACAGATAAACAGCCAGAAGATAGAGGATTTCCAAAGAAACGAAAAGAATTTGAATTAAAAGTTGATGTTGATCAAAGTCTATGTATCGGATGTTGTAGTTGCGAGATGATTGCACCAGGAGTCTTTACAATTGATAAAAATACAAAATCAAATCCAAAATCTAGAGTTTATAATAAAAAAGGTGCAAAGAATCAAAAAATAATTAATGCTGCAGAAACATGCCCTACAAAAGCAATAATCGTAGATAATCTAGATGAAAATCAAAGAATCTATCCATATTAGATAATCTTCAACTGATTGTAAAGCGAATCAATTTCAGAATCAGATAAATCAATTTTATCTTTAAACATTGAATGTACAGGACCAGCAGAATCAGTATTGCTACGAGGTATCAAATGAACATGAACATGAGGAATTTCCTGACCACTATCTTTTCCATTATGAATGGCCACAAGAGTTGAACCTTGGAGTGAATCAACTTTAGGAGTCATTTTATGTACGGTATTGAACAATTTTTGATTTACATCAGAAGGTAAATCTTGGATTTTTGCATGGTGTTTTTTTGGAATTACCAAGGTGTGTCCTTTTGCAACAGGAAATGCATCAAGAAATGACATGGTATCATCATCTTCGTATAAAATTTTTGTAGGAATTTCTTTTGTAACTATTTTGCAAAAAATACAATCCATATTATTCACCAGGAGTTACAATTTTTGCCCAAGGAAGTCCATGACCATACATTATGGTTACCTGGGTCCCAGGTTTAAGATTACAGTTTTCAATGGTTTTTGGGATTCCGTCAATAGTATCAACATAACAATTGCCATCAGCAGACTGAAAAATTTCAACTTCTTCAGTAATATCTTCACGAATAAAGTTCCAAAATGGAAATACAAGCGTACCAAGAATAATACCCGCAACTGCCAAAGATCCCAAGAAAACTATTGCATATTTTTGACCGTCAGATAATTCCAATGTTTAATCACAGAAATTTTGTATTAATAATTTTACCACATACCGCCTTGTTCAACTCCACCTTTGGTGCTGAATTCAGGTTTTTTCTCAGGGACATTGCCATGTGCTTTTTTCATGTGTCGTTCTAATCTTTCAGGTTGATGTAATTCCAGGTCACAAACTTTGCAGATGGTATTGGTTTTCTTATCATCTTTCTTTTTCTTACCAAATAATCCCATGTAGATATTTCAAACTAGATTGATATAATGGTTTTTCAAAGAGGGTGCGTGACAGTAAAAAACATCACAGTTTTAGGTTCAGGAGTCATGGGACATGGAATTGCCCAAGTTTCAGCAACAGCCGGATATAATGTAGTATTACGAGACATCAAACAAGAATTTCTTGATAAAGCCATGGAGAAAATCAAATGGAGTTTAGATAAAATGGTCACAAAGGAAAAAATTTCAAAAGAAGAGGCAGATGGAATTTATTCAAGAATTACACCAATAGTAGATTTGAATGAAGCAGTCAAGGATGCTGAAATGGTAATAGAAGTGGTGCCAGAAATAATGGATCTGAAAAAACAGGTTTATGCAGAATTAGACAAGGCTGCAAAACCAGAAGTAATCTTTGCATCAAATACAAGCACATTACCAATCACAGAAATTGCAAATACAACAAGTAGACCTGAGAAATTTATTGGGATTCATTTCTTCAACCCACCACAATTAATGAAATTAGTTGAAGTTATTCCTGGTGAAAAAACAGCACAAGAGATAACAGAATTGACACAAGAATTTGTAAAATCAGTAAATAAACAAGCCGTGTTATGTAGAAAAGATGTACCAGGATTTATCATCAATAGATTATTCATTCCAATGGTTCACGAAGCGTGTTATCTACAAGATAGAACTAATGCAACTTTAGAAGAGATAGATTCTGCAGTGAAATTCAAGTTAGGTTTTCCAATGGGAATTTTTGAATTAGCAGACTTTACAGGAATGGATGTAATCCATAAAGCAACAGTCGAGATGCATCTACGAGATAAAAAAGTAATCAATCCACATAAAACAGTAGAAAAAATGTTTGATGAGAAAAAATTAGGTCAAAAATCAGGAGAGGGCTATTACAAATACTCAGATGACAAATATGAAAGAGTAGAATTATCTGAAGAATTAGCTGAGAAATGTAATCCTATTCAACTTGTTGCCAATATTCTAAACAATGCAGCTTGGTTAATTACAAATGGCGCAAGTGACATTGAAGAAATTGAAAAAGCATGTAAACTTGGATTGGGATTGAAAAAACCATTATTTGAAACTGCAAAAGAAATTGGTATCAAAAACATCGTAGATGAATTAAACAAATTAGCAGAAGAACATGGTGAATTTTACAAACCAGACCCACTTTTAGAATCTATGATTTAGTTTGTTCTAAAATATAATCAACTGCATCTTTTGGAGAATCAAATCCAATGATTTTTACATTTTCTCTATGATCTAAATATTGATCAGCGTATTTGGTGGCCATTCCACCAGAATTTTTGATAGTTGCAATTGGTTTTTTGTACATGTATGCGGCACAAATTTCTGATAAAGTACCAGAGCCACCACCTACAACTATTACACCATCTGCAGATAATGCATTTAGAAAGTCTCTAGATAATCCCATTCCAGAAGGAATTACAATATCACAGAACTCATTTGCAAGAGAAGCATCATCTTGGGGAATAATTCCAATTGTTAAGCCTCCACCGTCTTTTGCACCGTGAGATGCAGCCTTCATCACACCTCCTAATCCTCCAGTGATCAAAACAGAGTTTGATTCTGCTACATGTTTTCCTGCATCATACGCAGTTTTTTCAAGTTCAGGAGTACAGCCGTTGTCATTATTTCCAATAATTAAGATCTGACGCATCTTTGCCATACCATAATATCATACGTACATAATATAACTGAAAAAATAAGCAAGGTTTAAAACAAAAAGGAAAATTCAATGAATATGGATAAACGTTCAATGCCAGTATGCTTTACTAACGAGCAATACAAAAAGATCGAAGAAATTGCCAAGAAAAAAGGCATGCTAAACTCTAGTCAAGGTTTGGAAAAATTACTATCAGAACTCTAAACCAAGAAACTCTTTTTCTCATTTTATAATTTAATTAGATCTCCATTTTATCATTCAGTATGGGATTGTTTAGCAAAAAACCTGCCATTTGCACAGTTTGTAAAAAGGAAACCAAACACAAGCACAAGGCAAAAAAAGAATGGTATGTAGAATCACCACTTTGTGGAGATTGCTATATGGATAAGATGAAGGAATCTTATGATTCAAACATCAAAGCAAAATGCGTAGTTTGTGGAAAACAAAGTAAGATTACTGATTTATGGGAACCAAGATGGCAATGGGACATGAAAGGATTACTTTGTAAGACATGCTTTGATAATAAAGAGGCGGATTTTAAGACAAAAAAAGAATTTTGTGTTTTATGTAATAAAAAAATGGGATTTATCAGATATAACCCAAAACCAGAATGGAAAATCAAAGGCCAGCTATGTAGGGTATGCTGGGACGAACAAAAAGCAAAAAATAGTTGAAATGAAATTTTTTGCAAAAATTCCATGTGAGAAATGTGATTTAAAATTTAAGAGTCAAGAAGAATTAATGCAACATCTTCAGATTACACATTTCAAAGATTTACCTTACGATTGTAAGGAATGCGGAGAAAATTTTTCCAATATGGAAGATATGAGAACTCATTTACAAAGAAAACATAGTTACAAAAAGGATAGAATTTAGATAGCGTTTACGTTTCTGACCAGGCCAGGTCTTTTCTTAGTAAATACTCTGAAACCACAAATGCACTTAATTTCAGGAAGTCTTGCTAATTCTTCCAAAGCAGTTTCATGACCACATCTCATACATTTGTAAAATACATCAAATTTTTCTTGAGAAAATGATTCTTCAAAATTCTCTTCAGACATGTTGCTAATCACAGACTCCATAATAAAAGGCTAAGTTATTTTAGAGATAACTCGATGTAGACGTCATCAGGGATTTTTAGACGCATTAGTTGTCTTATTGCCTTATCGTCAGCATTAAGATCAATAATTCGTCTGTGCATACGCATTTCCCATTTTTCATATGTTTCAGTTCCGCTTCCACATGGGGATTTTCTAGTGACAACATTAAGACGTTTAACAGGAAGTGGAGTTGGACCTTTTACTTTGACACCAGTTTTTTTACCAATGCCCATAATTTCATCACATACGCCACCGAGCTTCAAAAGACTTGTACTGGTTAGTTTAATGCGAGCATTTTGAGCCATAATGACTCTTTCTCTAAGGTGTGTGTGCTTCTGTAATTTCTTTTACAACACCGGCTGCAATTGTTGCACCCATGTCTCTTAATGCAAATCTGCCCATTTCAGGGAATTCTTGGAAAGTTTCAATTGGTGTTGGTCTTACAGGTCTAATTTTGACAATTGCAGAATCACCAACTTTAAGGAATTTTGGATTTTCTTCATCCATTGCACCAGTCTGTGGATTAATTTTTCCTAGGAACTCGGTGATTGTTGCTGCAACTTGTGCTGTGTGAGCATGCATTACAGGTGTGTAACCTGGTGCGATTGCAGTTGGATGATGAATAACGATAATTTGTGCTTTGAATTCTTTTGCTACTGCTGGAGGTGCGTCAGGAGTTCCCAAAACATCTCCACGTTTGATATCTTTCTTTTCAATTCCTCTCAAGTTGAAACCAATGTTATCACCTGCTTCAGCACTTGGAAGTTCTGCATGATGGGATTCAATAGATTTAATCTCACCTTGTGCGCCAGATGGCATAACTACAATTTTTTGTCCTGGTTTCATCAATCCGGTTTCGACACGTCCTACTGGAACGGTTCCTACACCAGTGATTGAATAAACATCTTGAATTGGAAGTCTTAATGGTTTACCTGTTGGTTTTTCAGGAGCAGTGAAATCATCAAATGCTTCTAAAAGTGTTTTACCGGAATACCAACCCATGTTTTCAGATTTTTTAACTAGGTTGTCACCTTTCCATCCAGATACTGGGATGAATGGTACTTCATCTGGTTTGTAACCACATGATTTGATTAGTCCTTTACCTTTCTCTACTGCTGCTTTGTATGCATCTTCAGCAAAGTTACTATCATCCATTTTGTTAATTGCAACAATAATTTGACCTACACCGAGTGTTTTTAGTAAGAAAGCATGTTCACGTGCTTGTCCACCAGGTGCAATTGCGGTATCAGTTTCACCAGGTTTTGCAGACAATACAAGAACTGCACAATCAGCTTCTGAAGCACCAGTAATCATGTTTTTGATAAAGTCTCTGTGTCCAGGAGCGTCGATTAATGTATAATTGAATTTTGGGGTTTCGAATTTTTGGAAAGCAAGGTCAATAGTAATACCTCTTTCTCTTTCGTCTTTGATGTTATCCATAACCCAAGCATACTTGAAGGTATCACCCTTTCCAGTTTTCTCAGATTCAGCAGCATGAGCATCAATTGTTCTTTGGTCAACTACACCAAGATCCATCAAAAAGTGACCCATTGTTGTGGACTTACCATTATCAATGTGTCCTGTGATAATCATGTTCAGGTGTGGTTTGTCTGCCATGAGAAATTCTCATTATATGGTCTTTATAATCATTTTGATTTTTTGCATTTTTTTCTATCTTTTTTTGAAATTTTTAGATCACAGAAATTTGCGGTCTTAACATATACTATAAATCAAAGAAGAAAAAATCGTTAGTATGAAAATTACAGTATCAGTAATCAAAGCAGATGTCGGAGGTATTGGAGGACATACAAGACCTAGCGACAATTTGATTCAAGCAGTTAGAGATACTGTTAACGCATCATCAGATCTATTGATTGATCATTATATCGGATATTGTGGAGACGACGTACACATTGTCATGAGTCATACACATGGAGTGGATAATGAAAAAATTCACAAGTTAGCATATGACGCGTTTGTTGCAGGAACTGCAGTCGCAAAGAATGAAGGGCTATATGGTGCAGGTCAAGATTTGTTAAAAGATTCTTTTTCAGGAAATGTAAAAGGAATGGGACCAGGAGTAGCAGAATTAGAATTTGAAGAAAGACCTAACGAAGCATTTACAGTTTTTGCAGCAGACAAAACTGAGCCAGGATGTTTCAACTATCCAATGTATAGATTATTTGTAGACGCATTAAGTAACACAGGATTAATTGTAAACAAATCACTTGCAAAAGGAGTTGACTTTCACATAATGGATGTAGAAGAGGCAACCATTGCAAAATTATCATTATGGCAAGATAAACCAGTTTTAGAAGCTGCGTTAATGTATCCGGGAAGATATGTTATTTCATCAATTACTACAAAAGATGGAGAACCAATCATGGATGCATCGACAGATAGACTGCACAACATTGCAGGAACTTATGTTGGAAAAGATGATCCAGTTTGTATTGTAAGAACACAAAAAATGTTCCCAGCAACAGAAGAAGCAGGAAGTGTTTTTAACAATCCACATTATGTTGCAGGAAACACAAGAGGAAGTCACAACATGCCTCTAATGCCTGTTAAACTAAACTCTGCTGCAACAATTAATTTCTGTATTCCAATCGTACAATCACTAGTATTCAGTATGCATGATGGAAAGTTTACAGGTCCATTTGATGGATTCTCAACACCGGACTGGGATTATGTAAGAGAACAAGCAACAATCAAAGCACTAGCAATAAGAAGTCAAGGATTCATTCATCCAGCAACACTTGTTCCAGATGAATTAGAATATGCAGAAGGATACAAAGATGTCATGACAGGACTAAAAGAAAAAATGGTTCCAATGGACTCAAAATCAGATACTAGTGAAAGAAAAGAAAATTACGAAGATCCAGACTAGAGATCTTAGATATTTTAAGCAAAGATTAAATCAATTGTTGTCGTAGTTAATCCATGATTTCAAAATATGAATTTCAATTTTCATTCTTATCTCAAAGTGTAACAAAAATTGCAATGACAGTTGCAGCAATATTGACATTTTCACATATTGTAGTTCAACTATTCGGACAGACAATTCCAGATCTTTTCTGGCCAGTGTTCAAAGACATAGGAGCAGGATTTATCATATTTGCAGCATTTGCATTTGCTGTCGCATGGTTTCTAAAAGCAAGACCACACAATAGACCAAAACACTACTCAATAGTAGTATTTGATATTGATGGAAAAGAAACAGTTTTGCCAGGTATACGAACAGAATTTAGAAATCACGATGTGGCATGGAGTTTCATGAAACAGTACAAAGAGGCATATCCATTAAACAATTTTGCGCTAGTATCAGACGTAAAAAAGGATCGAAAAAAAGTCATGTTCCGATACATCTAGAACAAAAGTTAATCAAATAAACAAACAAAACTAAAACAATACATGAAATTTTCAATTATTTCAGATGCATTCCAACAAATGGAAGCAACTACCAAAAGACTCGAGTTAACCGACATTCTTGTCAAACTAATACAAGAAATTCCAGAAGATGTAATTGCAAAAGCCATCTATTTGATACAAGGAAAACTGAGACCAAACTTTGAGGGTGTTGAACTTGGTATCGCAGAGAAACTTGTGATGAGAGCAATGTCAAAATCATCAGGAATACCATTAAAAAAAATTGAAGACGATTATAACAAAGGTGGGGATTTAGGACAAACTGCAGAAAATATTTTACAGCAAAAAATTCAAACAACATTTGCATCAGAAGTGATAACGTTAGAGAAGGTTTACGATACACTATTCAAAATTTCAAAATTAGAGGGAAAGGGCTCGCAGGAAATGAAAATGAAGTATGTTTCAAGTATGCTAAATGATGCAACTCCTCAAGAATCAAAATTTATTTTGAAGATTTTACTAGGAACGCTACGCCTAGGTATTGCAGAAAATACAGTCATGGATGCATTAGCAATTGCATTTACCGGAAAAAAAGAAAATAGAGAAATTATTGAAAATGCATACAATGTCTCAAGCGATTTAGGAAAAGTTGCAGAAGTTATTTCAACTAGAGGAGTTGAAGAGATTGAAAAATTTCAAATTAAATTATTCAGTCCAATTAGACCAATGCTAGCAGATAGAATAAAGAGCGGAGAAGAAACAGTTGAAAAATTTCAAGAAAAGTTTGCTGCAGAATACAAATTAGATGGAGAGAGGGCACAGATACATAAACAAAAAGATAAGATAGAAATTTTTTCTAGGAGTTTAGAAATAATTACATCATATTATCCAGACATAGTTGAAAAAATTTCAAAACTAATTATTTCAGAAGATGTGATTTTGGAAGCAGAAGTAGTTGCAATGAATTCAAATTCAGGAGATTTTTTACCATTTCAAGAATTAATGCATAGAAGAAGAAAATATGAAATTGAAGAGGCTGTAACAAAATATCCTATTACGGTTAATTTCTTTGATGTGTTATTTTCTGAGGGGAAAAATTGCATGGATATGAGATATGAAGAAAGAAGAGAGTTGTTGGAGAAAATTATCAAACAAGATGATTTTGCCAGACTAATTCCAATGTCAATTATAGAAAGCAAAGAACAAGTTCTAGAAGTTTTAGAAAATTCAATAAATTCAGGATGTGAGGGATTAATGTTGAAACATCTGGATTCGACGTATCGAGCAGGAATTAGAGGAAGTAACTGGTTGAAGCTTAAAAGAGAATATCAGAATGAATTAGGAGATAGTCTTGATTTAGTAGTCGTTGGTGCATTTTTTGGTAAAGGTCGAAGAACCGGCAAGTATGGAACACTGTTACTATCTACTTACAATGATGAAGAAGATGTTTTTCCAAGTATTTGTAAAGTTGGAACAGGATTTACAGATGAAAGTTTAGATCAATTATACCAAATTCTTTCACCTAAAGTCACTCTGAAAAAAAATCCAAGAATAGTTAGTGAAATGGAGGCAGACGTGTGGTTTGAACCAGAATTAGTTATAGAGATAGTCGCATCAGAAATTACACAAAGCCCAATCCATAAAACTGCGTTGGATAAAATTAAAGAAGGTACAGGATTAGCATTACGATTTCCAAAATTTACAGGGAAAATTAGAACTGAGAAAAATTCAGAAGATGCATCAACAGACGAAGAAGTTATCGCATTATACAAAGTCCAAAAAAAGACAGAAAATCAAGAGTGACTTAAATTCATTTAACCAAGCCTTAATATTCAGTACGAAAGTTATGCTACTTGTTATGTACAGTGGGGAATTAGAAGTACAAGCAAAGCGAAAAGCAGTTGCTGTTTTACAAGATGAGATAAACAGGATATTAAATGCAGGAAGAAGCCTTTCACAATTACCAGAATTAATTGTAAAAAAAGACAAAGCTGGAATTAAAGATGCAATGGAGCAAATTACATCATTAGAGGAAGAAGTTGAGAGTTTAAGAAGGAAAATTACAAGAGACGTTGCAGACGTAGGCGGTCTAATCTTAAATCGTGAAAATTTGCTAAATACGGCTTATACCATGGATGAGATTGCAGGATATATCACAGGAATTGCATTCAAATTATCAAATATCAAAGCAAGCACACTAAAATCATCAAAACTTGATGGAGACCTAACAGAATTAATTGAATTAGTAGTAGATGAGATTTACAAATTAAATGAAATTATTAGAAGTCTAAATTCAGATTCTGCAAAATCAATTGAATTAGCACAAGATACACAAAAACTAGAAAGAGAAATTGATATCAAATATCGAAAGATGGTATTGAAAGCACTTGAAATTTCTACTACAAGTGAAATGCTATTGATGAAAGATACAATAGAAGGAATTGAAGAAATGGCAGACAAATGCCAAGAAGTATCAGATTCATTCATTCTTTTGGCATTGAGTTTATAGTTTTGAAAACAGAATTACTAGAAAATCGTTTGATTGTATGGAATTTAGATGATTCTAAAAAATTATTTGGTCAAGGTTACTATGGGAAACCTATTGGAATTCCAAAACCAAAATTAGATGAAATTAATGTTCCATTAATTTTAGATTTAATTGAAGGATATTATTTAATGAGTAAATCGAAAATTCAAATCTATAAAAATAAAAAGAAAATTACAACTAAAAAAATGCTTGATATTTGTCAAGAGCAACACCACAACTTTGAAAAAAAATTTCAAGTGTACAAAGATTTTAGAGATAAAGGGTATATTGTAAATCCAGGTATAAAATTTGGATGTGACTTTGCAGTATATCAAAAAGGACCAGGAATTGATCACGCACCATTTTTAGTTCAAGTTTACAACAGAAATGAGAATATGACATCAACAGACATTGTTTTAGCAGGAAGATTAGCATCAAGTGTTAAGAAACAATTCATTTTAGCAATTCCATCTGGAAAGGATAAAGTTGATTATGTTGCACTTGATTGGTGGAAAGCTTAGAAGCTCTTGATGTGACCAGCGATTTTATCAAATATTTCGAATTGAACCTTTGATACATTAAATTCAAAACTATTTTTCCATTTTCCATAGATTCTGACGCCTTTTGAAGTAGGATCAATAGTAATTGTTGCATCATCTACAGATTGCTGTGCAATAAGATCATTCAATACGGTATCGGCGTTTAAAGTATCAGCAATTTTTCCACCTTGCCATTCAACTTTGGTGACCTTTTTTGAACCGAAATGTCCGGAGGTTTTTAGAATGGTTCTGGCGGTAAGGTCTACAGATTTTTCTGCTTGCTTTCTGACAATAAAATGAGCCTGAAAACGGTCTTGTGCACCCCAAGGAAGTGGATTTGGATCTTGCATAGTTATCCCTTCTGTATTATCTGAATGACGTCAATGTTAGTTCCAGTGACATCAAGACAGCCCTTGTTTGTAACCATTCGAGTGGTTTGTGAAAACACTCTACTGTAATAATCATCATTTTCAACATCATCAGTTGCAATTTCTTTTGGAGTTGAATCTACTGCGATCTCTTTTAGCATCTCGGAAAATTTTTCAGGCATTGATTGAATAACAAATGTATCAGGTTCTGTATCATGCATTAGCTATCTTCAAGATTACCCTCAAATAAAGATAATTCTTGAGTGACAAGCAATTAATATTGCAATTCTGACAAATTTTTTGTCAGATTGAAGTTCGAAAATAAAGTTGTTTTAATCACAGGCAGTGGAACCGGCATCGGAATGACGGTTGCAAAGAAATTCGTAGAAAATGGAGCCAGCGTCGTCATTTTAGGCAGAAGAAAGGAACCCCTTGATAGTACATCAGAAATGCTAACAAAAATCATCAATGAAAAAAACTCAAAAGGATTTGTAAAGATATTTTCAGGAGTAGATGTCAGTGATGAGAAATCAGTTACAGAGATGTTTGATGCTTTAAAAAATGAAGGTATCAACATAGATGTAATTGTAAATAATGCAGGAGTTTCAGGACCAGTCACATGTTTCCCACATGCACCATTAGAAGATTTTAGAAGTACAGTCGACATACATCTAACTGGAACATTTTGGACTTCCGTACAAGCATTAAAGGTAATGAAAGAAGGCGGCAAGATTATTACAATTTCAACATTCTTTGCTGAAGAAAGACCATTAGAGCAAAGACCATACAGATTCAGAGGCCCGTATACCGCATCACAAGGTGCAAAGAATAGATTAGTTGAAGCAATGTCTTGGGAATTAACAGAAAAAGGAATTATTTCGATTGGAACAAATCCAGGCCCAGTGCATTCAGATAGAATTTACAAAACGGTATATCCAAAAGCTGCATCTGAATTTCTCAGAGTAAGCGGATTTGAAGATTTAACACCTGCAGAAGTTGAGGCTGCAAATAAAGAGATTGTAGGATTACTTGGTGAAGATGAGGATACAATCAAGAATGGAATTAAAGCTGCAGCAGAAAAATTAGGAAAACAAGAATCAACATTTACAAATTTACTCAATAAAGTACAAAGTATTGCTGAGAAAATTCAAAAAAATACATCAACAATGATTGCTGATCAACAATTCCTATCACAAGATCAAGTTGCAACAACAGTTCTAACATTATCAGATGATCAACAAGCAAAAATTCTAAATGGAAAAATTATTCCAGGAGACAGAGTTTTCTATCCAGTAAGATCACATATTACATCAGTACCTGAGACTGTAAAACAATATGATTATTCATCAAAAATTGCAGTACTAACAATTGATGCAACTGATGAAGAAGATGCAAAGAAAGCTGAAGAAATTGCAACTAACGTACAAGCTAACGGAGGTCAAGCAATTTGTTTCATTTCAGACAAGTGTTCAAAAGAGATTCAAGATTCAATTGGAAATAAATTCCATTCACATGTAATAGATTTTTCAAATAATGAAGAAATTACAAGATGGTTCAACACAGCTAAATCAAAAGGAGACATTGAAGTATTCATACACATTACCGGCAAAGTTCCAACAATTTCAAAATTAACAGAATTATCTAGAAGTGAATGGGATGAGTTAACAGACAAATTCATCAATATTCCAGCTACTGTTAGTCAAAACGCAATGGGAATTTTTGTTCCTAATGGTTCGGAGGATCCTAGACTTTTCAAAGATGCAAAAGGACGTATCGTAATAATTGGTCCAGACCTCCCACATGGAAAGAAAATAGGAGGCGGAGAAAGAGCCAAAGTAGAAGTTTTCAGAGGAGCGCTAAGACCATTTGCAACGACAATTAACCAAGAACTAAGTGATGTTTTGAAATCAAATGTCAGAACATTCCTAGTATTAGCAGGAACAGTAGACGGTAAAGAGCCAAACAATGCCAGAATTACAGACACGGTGAATTATCTAATATCTGATGATTCAAAATCTAGTGCAGAAGTAATTTTCTGTCCTGATGAATCTAGATAAAAAATGGAAAAATTCAAAACAATAAAGGTAGGAAATTCCTTTGTTTCGACTACAAGTATTTCAAAAAAAGAATTAGATGAATATCTGGGTTTTTCAAGAATAAAAAATGCAATGTTTGAGATTGATTCAGGAAAAGACGAGAACCGAGTAATTTCTGGAAGAGCAATTATTTCACGAATGGAGGGAGAGTTTACAAGATTAAGACAGATTTATGGAAATTATATTGTGTTGTATGGAATTGACGGAGATGAAGAATGGAAAAATAGACAAACCAGATTTGTCCGACCGGTATATACTGATCAAGTCTTACGACTCAAGTATACAATTTCAGATAAAAGAGATATCGATGATGAATATGGTTTGATTAGCGTGGATTTTGAGGCTACATTTGAAGATGGAGAATTAGTTTTAACCTCAAAGAAAAATCTCTATAGAATTAAAAAAGAGCCTCCATCGAATCGATAATTAGTTTTACAGCAGCTGCTAAAAGAACTATTGTTACAAGAATTTTTAATTTTCTTTCTTTGATTTCTAATGATAATCTGGCGCCAAGTAGACCTCCACCAAATGCACCAACTGCTAAGAAAAAGGCTTGTAAGTAATCAGGATGGCCTAATGCAGAATGAACTAAAAGACCACTAAGAGATGCAAACATCAAGATTAATTGGGCAGTAGGTGCAGCCCTTCTCATTGGAATTCCTATTCCAATAACCATTAATGGTACAAAGATAATTCCACCACCAATACCAAATAAACTGGAAATAATTCCTGCAAAGAAGCTAGCACCTGCAGAAAAAATCATCATTAAAGCAGTTTTGTTGTATGGTTTTTCATCGATTGCACGTTTGATGAATATGTAAACAGCAGATGCTATCAATACAAATGCAAATAGAATTTGGAATGTAACAGGAGTCATCATATCAGAGACAAATGCACCTAAAATCGTGCCAGGAATACACATCAATCCAAGTTTTATTCCAATTCCAAATTCAACACGTTTTTGACGTGCATAAGATACAGTAGAGGCAACAGAATTACTAAATGCTGCAAAAAGACTGTTACTTGCTGCCAATGCAGGAGGAAATCCAGCAAATGTCATTGCAGGTACTGCAATTATTCCACCGCCTAGTCCTACAATAGAACCCAATACGCCGGCTGCAAATCCCAATGGAATTAACCATAAATTTTCATACATTGTAAGGAGGACAGAAGATCATGAGGTATATTAGATTTAGGAAAGAAAATTTAACTGCAATGAGAACGTATTGGTACCATGGCTCAAGCATTTGTTTTAATAAATTGTGAATTAGGTTCAGAAGAACACATTATTTCAGAATTGAAAACATTTGATGACATCGAAGAAGTTCATGGGACATTTGGTGCATATGACATAATAGCAAAAGTGTCATCAGAATCAGTTGATAAAATTCGAGAAACTATCACATGGAAAATACGTAAAATTGAGAAAATTCGCTCTACCTTGACACTAACTAAGATTGAAGGTCAAGGAGAATAATTATTTCTGTGCAATGTAGAAAACTACACTTACATCAGTTCTAATTTCTTCATCACCAGACATAATTGGTGCAGATTTCATTGAAGACTCCATTGCCATTCCAGCAAATGAAGATCTCATAGGACTGTCATAAAATGGCATGGCATTGTCGTGGATAATTACAGACTTTACTCCAACAATTTGTTGCTTCAATGGCACAAGTGCTTTTTCTGCTTTTTGTGTTGCATCAAGTATAGCATTGGAAATTAAATCATCACTAATTTTTTGGGATTTTTCATCTGAAAGTTGAAATGAAACATTATCAACACGGTTTGCACCAGAAGACACTGCAATATCAATTACGTTTCCAGCCGAATCAATCTTATCAGTTTGAATGGACAGCATGTTGGATACACGATAACCAATTAGAATTTGTTTATCTTTTGAATCTGAAAAATCATATAACGGATAGATTCTAAAATTCGATGTTTGAATGTCGTCTTCAGATATTCCAGAATTAGTTAATGATGAGATTACTGCGTTTAATGAGTTAGAATTTTGAGACAAAGATTCATTTGCAGTTTTTGCTTCAGAGTCAACACCAAGAACAACAATTAATGTATCGGGTTCTGAAGAAGCAGTTGCACTACCTGAAACTGAAATGGTATTTTGTGAAGGATCGTATTTTTCTATCCAGTGAGTCATTAGCTCATCACTTATTTCAAATTCAGCGTCTTGAGATACAGCTTGATTTTCATATTGGGTTAAAGTTACAGCAAAGGCTAAAACAAATACAACACCAACTATTACAGCGATGTTGATACGAGTGTCCATACAATTTATCAAAAGATATAGTATAAAAATTCACGAGGTATAATGAGATTACAATGAAGGATATACCATTACTTGATCCAGTTACAGAATTAAAGAAATTATTTGATGCAAAAAAATTTGATGCAGCTATAGAATTTTGTCAAAAATTACTTGAAAAAGACCCAAATGACCCTATTGCATTGCAAAATCTAAGCACAGCATACTATATTGTAGGCGCATATGAAGATTCCATCAAATGTTCTGACAAGGCATTAGAAAAAGACCCAAATGAAGAACATGCAGTGAAAAATAAAATGCTTGCATTAGAGAAGCTTGAATTACATGATCAAGTTTTAGAGTGTTGTGAAATTCTATTATCAAAAAATGATAAAGATGTAGATGCGTTAGTCACAAAAGGTATTGCATTAAACAAAACAGGAAACCATGAGGATGCATTGACATTGTATGATTTAGCGTTAGAGTTGGATAAAACAAATGTAGATGCGTTAATGAATATGGCAGTAACTTTGAGTTATTTAGAACGATATCAAGAATCAATTCCATATTATGATACTGTACAACAAATTATGCCCGATTTTTCTAGAGCCTCAATTGAAAAATCAAAAGCGTTCAAAAAATTAGGAAGAGAAGATGATGCATTTCTAGCAGCACAAGGTGTAAGATTAAAAGATGCAGAATTACTAAAAAAAGACGCAAAAGAAAACAAGTATTCAGTACAACATGCATTTTTGCTTAAAAGATACAAAAACGTTGAGAAAAAGAACTAACTACATTCTTTCAGGTGCATCAATACCAAGTAAACTTAGTGAAGATTTGAGAGTTTTTTGGAACGACACAACAAGACATAATCTAGCATTTAGTAATTCAGGAGTTTCAGATTTCAATACTTTAACATGTTCATAAAATGAAGAAAAGGTCACTGCCAAATCATAGGAATATTTTGCAATCACTTTAGGCGAAAAGTTATTGACAGAGTCATTGACCTGTACATCAAACATTGCAATTTTTTTTATGAGATTTTTTTCATATTCAGAAGATAATAATTCAAATCCAGAATCAAAATTAGGTTTAGTTTCTGTTTTTTCAAGTATTCTAGATGCACGTGCGTATGAATATTGTATGTAACTACAAGTATCACCTTCTAAACGAAGAGAGTTTTTCAAATCAAATGTAATGATTTTGTCTAAATCAGGTTTTATCATTTCATAACGGATTGTTCCAACTGCCACAATATTTGCAATATTTTCAAGTTCAGATTCAGACAAATTCTCATTTCTGCTTTTTGATTCATCATAAACACGTTTTGTGAGTGTTTCAAGCACTGTATCGGCATTCACATACAGGCCTTTACGACCAGACATTTGTGCAGATTCACCATCAACTGATAATCCCAGTGATTTTACAGTATCGGCACTCAAAGTGACAGATTCATAGCCAAGGTGTGTGTATGCGCCTTCTTCTTTGAATTTTGCCATCAAACCAGATACTATTTTTTGTAAACGAATTTGCCTATTATCAATTACAGTAATCACTTTGTTACCAGACAAATTTAGTTTATCGTCATCATGATCAGAAATTTCATCCAAAGTTGTCTCATAAAGTGTTTGAGAATTTTTTTGTGTGGAGTGAATTTTATAAGAAAATGGATCATCAACAAGACCTAGTTTCCAAGCTGCATATGGAATATCTTTTGCAATATACGTTGCAACACCATTGCTACGAACTAGTATCTTGTCATCTTCGCCTTCTGCAGGAATCACCCAACATCCAGCATTATCGCCTGTTTCTTCATATTTTATTTGGTTTTCAGATTTTAATTTCTCAAATATTTTATCCCATAATTTTGAATGTATGATTTGAGATTCAAAATTAAGACAGTCATAAAAGACTCCTAAATTCCACACAGTTTTTAGTTGTTCATCTAATACTTTTCGAGTAATTGTTTGTGCCATTTTTGAAATGGTACTTGAACTGTCTTCAATTTGTTTCAGAATTTCATGCCGTTTTTCTTCTAATTGTTTATCGGTTTCATACTTTTCAGTGGTTTTAACATATACAGTATCACCACAATAATGATCAAATTTTTCATTTTCAGGAGGTTCTTGTGAAAATCCAAGTTCAGTGAAACCAACTATGATGTCAGCAACTTGTAAACCAGAATCATCAACATAATTTAAGACCTTTACATCAAAGTTTCCTTTTCTTAGAATTTTAGAGACAATATCACCTAAGATTACATTTCGAATATGCCCAACGTGTAGAGCTTTGTTTGGATTAACAGAAGTATGTTCTACAACAATTTTTTCATTATGTCCAATATCAAGTGAACCATAATTTTCTTGGAGAGAAGAATTGATTACAAGATTAGTGAATTGTGTGTAATCAATATTGAAATTGAGATACCCACTGGCATGTGATTCAACATTTTTAATTTGTGGGATATCATCAAATTTGTATAATTTTGACAGCTCTTTAGATATCTCTTGGGGGCTTTTTTTGAGCTGTTTTGAGAGTAAAAATGCAACATTACACGTTATGTCACCAAATCCAGGTTTTGCAGATTCAACTGAGAATGTGACAGGATCATAATTTTGAGAATCTAAAATTTCAGACGTCTCCTTTCGTATATTTTCAAGTAATTCTAGAAATACCATTTACTATAGAAATTGATCAGATATCATTGATAAGCCTTCCAATAGACCTTCACCTGAATTTTTTGTAGTTACAATTTTAGCAATTTCCTTCAATTCAGGAATAGAATTGTTTACCGCAATATTGTTTTTGACAGTTCTAAACATAGGGACGTCAGTTTCACTGTCACCCAATGCAATAGTATCTTCCAAATCGGCATTAAGCATTTCAAGTGCTTTAATCAGGCCAGAACCTTTGTCAACTCCACGAGAATTAATGTGATAAGCATATCCACTATCAAACAATCCTACATTGAATCCTTCCTCGTCTAAAATCGCTTGTGCATTTTTAATATCAAAAGTTCTGTCTAATACAACTTCGGTAAGTCTAGGGAATACAGGTTTTTCTTTGATTGGTTCATCTAGTGATTTTTTTAGATAAGAGAAAGCATTTTGACATTCATTTTTATCTCCAATCATCTTGTGAGTCATAATTTCACCATGCGTTATGCAACCACCATTTTCTCCCACTCCAAGTAATGTTAATCCTCCAAAGATAGATAGAAAATATGCCTCAATAGACGAACGACCTGTAACAAAAATTACATGATGCCCATCATTTTTCAGATTTCTCAATTTTTCTAGTGCTTGCAAATGAATTTTTCCAAATCCATTTAGCGTAATTGTTCCATCAATATCTACTGCAAGAACTTTTTTTGCCAATGTTTTTTCAATTCAGATACCATTAATGAGTAAAGCGTTAGAAACCTTTGATATTGAGTTAATTTTTTAATAAATTGATATCAATGGGAATCCCAGAGAAGATTAAAGCAATTCAAGATGAGATACATAGAACACAGCTGAATAAAGCAACGGAACATCACATCGGATTATTAAAAGCAAAAATTGCAAAATTGAAAAGAGAGCAAGAAGCAGAACAGGTTAAAAAAAGTGCTAAAAAACAAGATGGGTTTGATGTAAAAAGGACGGGAGATGCTACAGTAGTTTTTATTGGATTGCCGAGCGTAGGCAAATCTACATTATTGAATAGATTAACAGGCTCAAAATCAGCAGTAGGTGCATTTCAGTTTACTACATTAACAGTAGTTCCAGGAGTAATGAATTACAGAGGTGCAAGAATTCAGGTTCTAGATTTACCAGGAATTATCAAAGGAGCCTCAACTGGAAAAGGTTTAGGAAAAAGAATTCTTTCTGTTGCAAGAAGTGCAGATATAGTGCTATTAGTTTTAGATGTTTTTCAACCCTACCACGAAGATGTTTTGATAACTGAATTAGGGAATATAGGAATTAGATTGAATCAATCACCGCCAAATATTGTTATTGAAAAATCAACTACAGGAGGAATTGCAGTAGCACAACAAGTAAAGTTAAAAAAAATGTCTGAAAAATTACTAAAAGAAATTCTCAATATTTATGGATATACAAGTGCACGAGTTGTAATTAGAGAAGATATCGAATCAGAGCAACTAGTAGATTTCATAAATGGTAATAAGACATATGCAAAAGCAATTACAATTTTAAATAAAATTGATCTGGTAGATGATAAATTTGTAAAAGATGTTTCAAAAAAATTAAAAACGGATTTTATACCAACATCTGCAGATTCAAACAAAAATATCAATGAATTAAAAGAAAGAATTTACAATGAATTACAATTTATTCGAGTTTATCTTAGACCAAAAGGAGGGGAAACTGATTTTAAAGAACCGTTGATAGTGAGAAAGGGAAATACCGTAACAGATGTTTGTAATAAACTTCATAGGAATTTAAAAAAAGATTTTAGATTTGGTTTAGTTTGGGGCAAGAGTGTGAAATTCGGAGGTCAACGAGTAGGCTTAAAGCATGTTTTGATTGATGAGGATGTTCTTACAATAATTAAAAGAAAATGATTTTAGATAAAAAATTTTATGAACGAGAAACTGTAACAGTAGCAAAAGAACTCATTGGGAAAACGTTAACTAGAAAATTCAAAGGTAAAAAATTATCAGGAATTATTACAGAAACAGAAGCATATAGAGGAAAAGATGATCTTGCAAGTCATGCAGCAACAAAAATGACAGACAGGAATAAAGTAATGTTTGGTCCAGTTGGCATGTCTTACGTCTATTTTACTTATGGAATGTACTTTATGCTAAATGTTGTAGCAAAAAGCAAAAGACAAAATGCAGGAGCGGTACTAATTAGAGGGATTTTTCCCCAGGAAGGCATTAAAACTATGATTAGAAATAGGGGAATTAGTGATTTGAGTAAAATTACTAATGGACCAGCAAAAATAACAATGGCCATGGATATTTCAATGAAAGAAAATAATATCGACGTAACAAAAAATTCAATTATTTACATTAGTGACGGAATACCAATAAAAAAAATTAAGAAATCACCAAGAATTGGAATTTCAAAAGCAATGGAGAAAAAATGGAATTTCAGTATTAACCCAAAAGATTATTTTTGATTTTTATCATCATCCTCTAGAGTCCAAGGAAGAAAGCGTCCAAGTATACGACTCCAATCCATTCTTAACATCAATACAACTACGGCAGTCATTACAGCACCAAAAACTACAATACCAATAATTATTGGCGTAGGATCATCCAAATCTTCAGGTTCCGTAATTCCAAACATTTCAAAGATTGGA
This sequence comes from Candidatus Nitrosopelagicus brevis, assembly GCF_000812185.1. NCBI lineage: Archaea > Thermoproteati > Nitrososphaerota > Candidatus Nitrosopelagicus > Candidatus Nitrosopelagicus brevis. The sequence continues at coordinate 708,368 of NZ_CP007026.1, forward strand.
TCAATTACAGGACCACTCAAATAATGAGCCAGTATAACAATTGCGTAACATAAAACAAGTTTCCCTGTCAAAGTTGCGATAAAAAATCGTAATGGATTGTATTTTGCTAGACCTAGTGGAACATATATGATATCATCTGGAATCGGGGTAGCTGCGGCAACAAATGCTGCTGCTGCACCGTATTTTTTAACTAATCTTTGAAATGGTAACATACGTTGTTTTGTTTTTTCCGACATAATTTTTCTTCCACCATAACTAATTACGAAGATTATTTGTTTTGCAACAGTAGCAGTAACTGCTGCAATTATTGCAAGTATATGAAGATCAAATTGATTACCAACAGACATTGTAACTAATAAGATAAAAGATGGAATCGGAACAAAGGGGATTAAAGAACCAAAAAAGCTAACTAACGCTAGGCCAAGATAGCCGACTTCTGAGGAAAAGAATGGAATAAAGTCCCAAAGATCCAATAGATTACAAAATTTACAACCGTATATAAAAAAATTGAATTTAGTTAATCATTAAAATATTCGAAAATGAGTAATTAGATGATGACTGAAAATGAAGACTATGAAATTGCAGATTTAATCTCAAAAATTAGCCCATACATTAGATTTATTGGAGTTATCAGCAAAACTGGAGAACTTCTTTCATATTTTAGAAGAGAGGATTTAGCTCCGCTATTAGACCAAAAAAGGACACAATACCAATTTGCACAAATTGCCATTAAAACAGAACTTGAAGAACAGTTTGATGATCAATTGGGAGATACAGAATTTGTGTGGGAAGAAAGAACAAAAGTTCAAACAATTGCATTTGCAATCTCGTCAAAAAGAATTTGGATTACAATTGACAAAAATGTGATTCGTTCAGAAATGCTTAGAATTATCGATTCATGTCTTCCAATTGTGAAACGTTATTCTTAATCAACAAGGATTAGAAAATCCATCATGTTTTTTATACACAAAGTAGAATATTAAGAATAGATCAGTATCTATACTACCAAAAATCAGGAAAAATATGGTCAAGTATACGTGTAAAAGTTGCAAAACAGACTGTGATGATATTACAGATCATATGTTAAAGGTTCATAAATTCTCAAAATGGATTATGGAATTACAATTAAAAACAAATCCAAATACGTACAAAAATTGTTTTGAAAAGAAAGCTTAAACTCATGGAACAAGAGTTTACAACTAATTGTCAGTGTTAGGTTTTAATTTATTATAAAAAAAACACATCCATGGACCATAAAATTTGGGATGGGATGGCTATTGATTACGATAATAGCGTAGAAAATAATCAAGACCCAATTATTGTTAATTATCTAAAGAAGGAAATTGATATCCTAACAAATTTGTGTAAGAAAGTTTATGATCAAAACAAAAATTCTTCAATTATTGATATGGGGGCAGGTACAGGACGTGTCATATTTGCGCTAGATGAAAGACTACAAGAAAGCACTACCAAATTTTATGGAGTTGAGGTTTCAGAACCAATGCTAGATTATGCAAAACAAAAAAACCAAAATCATGAAGGAGTTTCTAAAATTGAATTTCTCAAATATGATTTAACAGAACCGAACTTATCTGATTATTTCAATAAAGGTGAGACAAACATTGTAATGTGTTTATACAACACGTTGGGTGTAATTCCCTCAGAAAAACGACAACAATTCATCGATAATATGAGATGTATTGCAGGTGAAAAAGGATTAACTATACTTACAGCGTTTAATGGTGATGAATTTGATTTCATAGCACCAAGATTGTATAATCCAATGATGCCCATGATTAAACAGATAGATGAAAATTCTTTTGATGTAAAGAATAAGGTTTTTCAAAATGGTCTTGGTTTTCGCAGCCAGTGGTTCACTAAAGAGGAATTAAAATCAATGTTGCAATCGAATGTAGACCCAATCCCAATCGAGGTAACCACTAATGATACAACACATACATTTGGAAATGTATTTGTAGATAGATACATTGTCTAACAATATGGCCGACACAGATGAAGATCGTTATGAAACAATATCTATCGAATCAAAAGTTAGAGAAGGAGTATTTCATAAAGTCGTTAAAGATTTAGAAACTGGAAAAGCTGTGGCCTGTTCTTGTAAGTGTTGGACTAAAGGCAACAAACCTTGCTTTGGTATGAAGACAGTGGGCTATGATAACAATGCCTAATGTGATTATCTACTCGTAAAGCCAGCATGAAACATAACCGGTTTTTGTTTTAATTTTTGGCGGATCTTTTTTACATTTCTCCATTGCTTCAGGGCATCTATCATAAAATTTGCAACCTTCAGAAGGGTTTACCAGATTTGGAGGAATTCCAGGAATAAATTTTGGTTTTGTGTCTTTAGATAAAACTGGAATTGATTCTAACAGACCTTTCGTGTAAGGATGTTTTGGTTCAAGAAAAATTTCTTCAGAATCACCAAATTCAACCATTCTTCCTCCATACATAATTCCAATTTTCTCTGCAACCTCAGATAGTACAGCTAAATCATGGGAGATGATCATAAAGGACTGGCCATCTTTTTTTAATTTTTTAAACAAATTAACAATTTGAGCTTGAATTAAGACATCAAGTGCAGTCGTAGGTTCATCAGCAATTACAAATTTTGGTTTTAGAATCAATGCCATAGCAATAATTACTCTTTGTTTCATTCCTCCACTCAATTCATGTGGAAATTTCTTTAGAACAGATTCATCAAGATTTACAGAATTTAATGATTGAATAATAGATTGTTTTGAATCACCTTCAAAATTATGCTGTTTTAAGACTTCATCAAATTGTTCTTGGATAGAAAATACAGGATCAAGAGAACTCATTGCGCCTTGAAATACCATAGAAATTTCCTTCCATCTAATTTTTTTATCAAATTCATCATCAGGAATATCAAGCAATGACTGCCCATCGAATTGAATTTTTCCAGAATAGATTTTTCCATTTGAAATCATCTGGATTATAGATAACCCAAGAGTACTTTTTCCGCATGCACTTTCACCTGCAATTCCAATTGATTCTCCTTTATCGATTGCAAAGGTTACATCTTCTAATGCATGAACTAGCCCTTTTGAGGTGTTATAACGAGTAGTGAGATTTTCAATTGAAATAAAACTCATATTTTTAGTTATGAGAGCTTAGATTAAGTTTTTACGGGCGTATATTTTCATCATTACATGGATATTTCAAGAACACATCTTATTGAAGATCTAAATTCATCCATGGAAGGTCAAGACGTTCTTTTTGGAGGATGGGTTGTTGATCTTCGAAAACTTGGAAAGATGGCATTTTTGACTGTAAGAGATGTTACAGGAATGTGTCAAGTTATAGTAAAAGGAGATGCAATGAGTTTACTTGAAGGATTAAACAGACAAAGTGTTGTTCGAATTTTAGGCAAAGTGCAAGCTAGTAAAGCAAAAGATTTTGATTTTGAGGTTTCTGCCATAGAACTTCAGGTTCTTGCAAAAGCAGAATATCCATTACCTATAGATCCAATTGGAAGATTAGAAAGTGACATCGATAATAGATTAAATTCAAGAGCGCTGGATATGAGAAACCAAAAGACAGCATCAATTTTCAAATTAAGAAGTCAAGTTTTGGCATCAATTAGAGAGACGCTCATTAAAAGAAAATTCATTGAAATAAACACACCAAAGATTATCGGAAGTGCAAGTGAAGGAGGTGCTGATTTATTCAGTCTCGATTATTTTGGAAAACAGGCATACTTGGCTCAAAGCCCACAATTATACAAAGAACAGATGACCATAGGTCTTGAAAGAGTATTTGAGATATCATCATTTTACCGAGCAGAAAAATCACATACAGGAAGACATCTGAGTGAATTCACAAGCGTGGATATTGAAGCTGCAATGATGGATTATACAGACGTCATGGATGTTTTAGAATCAATCGTGGTAGATGTTTTCAAGAATACCGCTGAAAATTCTAAAACAGAACAACAAGATATTGGTCATGAAATCAAAATTCCAGATTCACCGTTTGAAAGAGTATCATATACTCAAGCATTGGAAGAATTAGGAAATTTGGATATCAAATTAGAGTTTGGAGAAGATTTGCAAGACTCACATCTTCGTAGTTTAGGAGACAAACACCCAGGATTTTTCTTTTTGACAGATTGGCCTATGAAACTAAAACCATTCTATATCCATGAGAAAGATGACGACCCAACACTTTCACGTTCTTTTGATTTACAGTATGGATATCTTGAATTGTCATCAGGAGGACGTCGATTACATGACCCAGAACAGCTGAAATCTCGACTAAAAGAACAAAATTTGGATCCAGCAAGCTTTGAAGAACATTTGAAAACTTTCGGATGGGGAATGCCACCACATTCAGGTTGGGGCATGGGATTAGATAGGTTGATGACAGTTTTGATTGGAATTGACAATGTTAGAGAGGTAACTTTGTATCCAAGAGATCCAGACAGGCTCAAACCATAGAAAAAATTAAATCAAAAAAACAAACAAAGATGACAGAATTAGATATCAGCTAAATCGTATTTTGACAAATCATAATGACAACAGCTGAACGTAGTAGAGCCGCAAGATTAGGTTGGATTCATCATGATGTTGAAGCTCTCAAACGAAGTATTGCATCAGTAAAGGGTTGGGAAACTAGAAGAAGTAATTATTAGATATCTATAATCTATTAGTAATTTCTTTAGTAAATTCATGCGTGGATTTTTCTCCACCAATATCCTTAGTTGTAATGCCAGATTTTATCAAATCCAATACTACATCTTCAAGTTTCTTTCCAGCAGAGATGCACTCAGAATCATTATGTTTCGAACCTAACCAATCAAGCATCATTTTTGTAGATAGTATGAATGAAGAAGGATTTGCAATCTGTTTTCCAGCAATATCAAATGCAGCGCCATGAACAGGCTCAAATAAACCAAAATTATCGCCCAAATTTGCAGCAGGAGCCATGCCTAATCCTCCCACAACTTGAGAAGACTCATCAGATAGTATATCACCAAACAAGTTTGTAGTGACAATTACATCAAATTCATGAGGGGCACGAATCAAATTCATAGCACAGGCGTCAACGTACATCTGATCAAAGGTAACGTCAGGATAGTCTTTTGATACATCCTCACATACACGAGCAAAAAGACCATCTGTTATCTTCATGACATTTGATTTATGAACACATGTAACCCGTTTTTGTTGACTTCTATCCATTGCTGTCTCAAAAGCATGTTTTGCGATTCTCTTGGAAGCTTTTTCACTAATTATTCTCAATGCGACAGCAGTATCATCTACTTGAAATTCTTCACCTGTGTATAGATCCTCTGTATTTTCTCTAACAATTACTAAATCAACATCATCTCTTAGTGCAGGAGTATTTGGGTATGATTTTGCAGGACGGATATTTGCGTACAAATCTAATTTTTGTCTTAATGCAACAATGACATCCTTAGCACTTTCTCCAACAGGGGCTTTTAAACATGCATCAGATGATTTGATCGATTCAAAGACATCATCAGGTAATGCTTTTCCAGTTTTTTCGAGTGCAGCATCTCCAGCTACAAGTGAATTGACATTAAATTTAATGTCAAATTTGTCACTGATTGTATCCAAAATCGTATTTACAGATTCTGATAATTCAGGACCAATTCCATCACCAGTAATTAGAGAAATATTATACATACACAATCACCTAAAATTTTGTAATGATTAAATCTTCTTTTCCTTTAGAAGAGTTTTCAACATGATGCGGTTAATTCCATCAACCATTGCTTGAACACTTGTTGTGACAATATCTTCTCCAACAGATTTTGATGAAATAATATTACCACGTGCATCTTCAACTTTTACAGTTACTTCACATAATGCATTAGCACCGCCAGATATGGAATCTAACTTGTATTCTTTTAATCGAACTTCATCAGTTACTTGACTTGTAATTTTTTGAATTGCATTTAATGCAGCATCCACAGGACCGACGCCGTAATCAGTTGCAGAGAATTCTTGACCATCAACATTCAATTTTACAAATGCATATGGCATTGTTCCAACACCGGTAGATACTGAAAATCCTGCTAACTGAACAATTCGTTTTAATTTATTTTCACCAATTACTTCATTAGCCATAGATAATAATTCAACTTCTGTTACCTGTTTTCCTTGATCACCTAATGCCTTTACTTTATCCAAGATTTGCTTTGTTTGGTCTTCATTTGGCTCAATGCCATACTCTTTGAGCATTGCATTCATACCGTGAATTCCTGCATGTTTTCCTACCTGTAACCAACGGGTTCTACCTACAATTTCAGGACTAATTGGCTCGTATGTCAAAGGATTATTCAATACACCATGAGTGTGAATTCCAGATTCATGACCAAATGCATTTTCACCAACAATTGCTTTGTTTGGTTGTACAGACATTCCTGCTAATTTAGAGATGTACCTAGAGGTTTCGTAAATTAATTTTGTATTGATGTTTGTTTCCCATTTGTTTTCAAATTCTAAACTATGTAGTGCCATAACAAATTCTTCCAAAGAAGCATTACCTGCACGTTCACCAATTCCATTTATGGTAACATGTGCGCAAGATGCACCTGCTTGTACTCCAGATATTGCGTTTGCAACAGCTAAACCAAAGTCATTATGACAATGTACACTAATTGGTAATTTTGATACTTCAATTGCATCTTTTGTTATTTCACCAATGTATTGTGGTGTTGAATAACCAACGGTATCAGGAATATCAATTCTGTCAGCACCTGCATTGGCAACAGCACCAAAAACTTTTTTCAAGAATTCACGATCAGTTCTGGTTGCATCTTCTGCAGAAAATTCTACTTGTAATCCACGTGATTTACCATATTCAACAGCCTCAATTGCTTTTTCTAATGCTTCATCACGAGTCATTTTTAATTTATGTTCTAAATGAATATCAGATGTTGCGATGAATGTGTGAATGTAATTTAATCCACAGTCTACTGCAGCATCAATGTCTTTTTTGTTAGTTCTTGCTAATCCACATAATTCTGCTTTTAATCCCTCTCCAACAATTAATTTTACACCTTCTTTTTCTCCATCAGATATTACAGGAAAACCTGTTTCAATTGCATCAACACCTAACTGATCAAGTTTTTTTGCAATGTTTAATTTTTTTTCAGGAGATAATGAAACACCAGGAGATTGTTCACCGTCACGTAAGGTAGTATCAAAAATTCTAATGTTCATGTTCTTCACGTTCCAATGCAGTAATTCCTGTTCGTGCCATTTCTTTTATACCAAATTTCTTTGCTAATTCTTCAAAGGCAGATATTTGGTGAGGAGTAGCAGTCATCTCAACAATAATTGATTCTTTTTTTGCATCATGAGTTTTGGCAGAGTATGCACTAGCTAATTTGTTAATTTCCATGCTATCTTCTGGTTTGCTTACTTTAATCTTAAACATTACCAACTCTCTATATACTGAATTATTAACATCTAACCTACGAACCTCAATTGTGTCAATCATTTTGTCAAGTTGTTTGACAATTTGGGTAATTTGCTTCTCATCGCCAATTGTAGTAATTGTCATTCGAGAATATTTTTTGTCTTCAGTGACACCTACAGAAATACTATCGATGTTAAAGTTACGTGATCTAAAAAGATGTGTAACCTTAAACAAGATTCCTGGTTTATTTTCCACTTTGATTGATAAAATTGCCCAAACCATTTTGCATCACTATGAAGGTAAGATCATGTCCTTTAATCCAGTTCCAGGTGCAACAAATGGTAAAACGTCTTCTTCAGGATCAATTGGAATATCAATTACAGTTGCAACATCACTGTTTAATCCATCTTTGATTGCCTTTTCAAGTTCATCCATAGATTGTGCACGAATTCCTTGTGCGCCATATGACTCAGCTAATTTAACATAATCAGGACATTTCTTAAGGTCGACACCAACCATTCGACGGTCATAGAAAGTTCTCTGCCATTGTGCAACCATTCCTAAAGAATAATTATTTATCAAAAAGACAATTACAGGTAAATCTTCTAAAACTGCAGTTGCAAGTGAATGTTCTGTCATATTGAAGCTACCATCACCTGCAATGTCAACTACAGGTACATCAGGACGTGCAGTTTTTGCACCAATAGCAGCAGGAAATCCCCAACCCATAGTACCCAAACCAGTAGAACTGAAGAAAGTACCAGGATGTATTGCATCAAAAAATAATGATGCCCACATTTGGTGTTGTCCGACTTCAGTTGTAACGATAGATTCCTTTGGGAGTAATTCTCTTAATTTTCTAAGAATTTTAGCTGCTCCCATTTCTCCAGGATGTATTTTTAAATTTTCACGCCAGTATTGTTTTGTCTCTTTAACATGTTTTAACCAAGGATTGTCATCAGAAGCTCTAACTGCTTTATCCATCAATAATTTTCCAAATATTCTCAACGATGTACGAACATCACCTACAACAGCTACAGATGTTGTTTGATTCTTTCCAATTTCTGCAGGATCAACATCCATATGAATAATCTTTAAGTTCTTTTCAAATTCCTCAAATGTACCTACAGAACGGTCTGAGAATCTTGTACCAATTGCCAACACACAGTCAGCTTCGGTCATTAATTTATTGGCCTCAGCATGTCCATGCATTCCAATTGGACCTAATGATAAAGGATGATTTTCAGGAAATGCACCTTTACCTTTGAAAGTGGTTACCACAGGAATCATTAGTAATTCAGCGATTGATTGTAATTCTGCAAATGCAGATGAGATGATAACACCACCGCCAGCAAGAATTATTGGTTTTTTTGCAGACAATAGTAATTCCACTGCACGTCCAGTATTTTGCATGTCAGGATCAGTCCATGGATGATATCCTGGAACTCGAACTTCATCTGGGAATGGAATGTTACCTTCATTTTGTTGAACATCTTTAGGAATATCTAACAAAACAGGTCCAGGTCTTCCTGTTTCAGCAATGTAAAATCCTTGTTTAACCATAGTTGGAATTTCTTCAGGAGTTCTAGGTTGATATGAATATTTCAAAGCAGGATTTGCCATTCCGATTATATCACTTTCTTGAAATGCGTCTTTTCCAATCATTGCAACAGGTACCTGTCCAGTAACTGCAACCATTGGTGCAGAATCTGCTTGAGCAGTTGCAATTCCAGTTAACAAATTTGTTGCACCAGGACCAGAAGTTGCAAAACATACGCCAGGTTTTCGACTAACTCTACCAAAACCATCTGCCATATGTGCAGCAGATTGTTCATGTCTTACCAAAATATGACGAATGTTACTTTTACCTAACTCGTCATACATTGGAAGGTTCGCACCTCCCGGTAAACCGAAGACCTCCTTTACTCCTTCTTTTTCCAATGCTTTCATTAGCGCAGTAGCGCCGATCATAGTTTCATTCATTTTATTATTATCATCAATATTCCTAATTTAAATCGGTAAATTGGCTGTTGTTTACAGCAGCAGGTCAACTAGCAGTGACATACCAAAAGTGCTAATTGTTGCTTCATGTTTCAATGTAAACTCAAAAACAGGGGATGCACCTATAAAGATTCCTTTTTGAGAAATTATGTAATATGTCTGACCAAGAAGAAATTATAAAAATTATAGAAACATTTTTTGAAATTGGAAAATCAAAGAAATTAGAAATTTTAAAAGATATTCAAATTAATGATTCTGCATTTTCTAGTTTTAGTGATGTTCCACCATATGATCTAAAAGATTACGCCACTACAATTGCATTAGAAGAATTACGATTTGTTAGTATTTCAGATTATGATTACAAAATAAATAATGTGAAAGTAAGTATTTTTGGTGAAACTGCAGTAGTAGCTCTAGAATTAGTTCAAAAAGGAATGCTTGTAGACAATAAAGCCTTCACAGGTGAGCATATCACAATTGGAGGAAGAGCAACATTTGTGTTGATAAGACAACCTACGTGGAAAATTATCCACATTCATTTATCTAAATCAGAAAACTAATTACGTTTTTTTGAGTTTTTATTAAAATTCTTTTTAGGTTTGTTATTTTGATTTTGGTTAGATTTGTTTTTAGGTTTGTTATTTTGATTTTGGTTAGATTTGTTTTTAGGTTTGTTATTTTGATTTGGGTTAGGTTTACCAGATAATTGCTTATACAAAGTGAATGCTTGTTCGGCATTATTACTTCCATGCACAATTGAATGAACAGCTTTAATCATTGCAACAGGATTATCAGATTGCCAAATGTTACGTCCCATATCTACACCAACGGCTCCAGCCTTTAGTGCATCATATGTTAATTTCAAAGCGTCTTTTTCAGGAATTTTTTTACCACCTGCAATAATTATTGGTACAGGGCAAGATTTTACAACTTTTTCAAAGTTTTCGCAAAAGTATGTCTTTACAATATGTGCACCTTGTTCAGCTGCAGTTCTACATGCAAGAGATAGATAACGAGCATCTTTTGTTCCAATTTCTTTTCCAACTGCAGTGACAGCTAATACAGGAATTCCATATTCTTCAGCTTCGTTTACAAGTTTTCCAAGGTTTACAATGGTTTGATATTCATATTTTGAACCAACAAAAACTGACATTGCAACTGCAGACACATTTAATCTGATTGCATCTTTGATGCTAACTGTGATATCTTCTTGAGATAGATCCTCACCAATTATGCTAGTTCCACCAGAAACACGTAATACAACTGGTACAGGGTAATCAGGATTAACAGAAGTTCTTAATGCTCCACGCGTAATCATTAAAGAATCACAATGTTTTGCCAATGGAGCAATTGTTTTTTTCAAATCTTCTAGTTTTTCAGTAGGACCTAGGAAGTAACCATGGTCAACTGCAAGCATTAATGCCCTATTATCAGCAGGCGAGATGATTTTTGCAAGTCTATTTTTTAATCCCCAGTCCATTTTCTTATTTTTTTGAAAAAAAATTACCTTTCTTAAGCCTTTGCTAATTTTCAATAATTATCTTCATGGCGCTGTCACCGGTTTTAGCATGCTCAAATGCCTTTTGTGAGTCATCAAGTGAATATTTGTGTGTGACAAGTGATTTTACATCTACATTTCCAGAGGAAATTAATTCTAATGCTTTTTTTGTATCCATGTCCGATGCAGCATATGTAGTGACAATGCTAATTTCTTTAGAATAAACCACGCTCATGTCAATTTCAGTTGTTGCACCTTTACTAGGTACACCAAACATTACAACAGTTCCACCTTTTCTTACAAGTTTTATTGCATCTTGAAAAGCATGTAAGCTACTTGTAGCTACAATTGCAACATCAACTCCAATAGTAGTATCATCAGTAACTTTTTGTACTAAATTTGGATCGTCAGAACGGATAGTTATAACATCGAATTTTTTTACAAAATCTAATCTGAAATCATTTAAATCCATACAAAATATTTTTGAGAATCCAAAATATTTTGCGAGTAAAACATGCATCATACCAGTTGGGCCAACACCTAAAATTGCAACAGTATCATTTTTCTGATATTTGAATTTAGACCATGCGCGTACACAACATGCAAGAGGTTCAATTAGCGCAGCTTCTTGATATGAAACATTATCAGGTAGTTTTAGAACACCGCCATGAAGTACATTCCATTCAGGTACAACATAATTGTCAGCTAATCCACAAGGATTGAGATTTGATTGGTAGTATTGTTTACACATAGTTTCATTTCCATGACTACATTCATGGCAATCCTTTGAGTAACATGCCACATGATGATGTGTAAATACACGGTCGCCTATTTTAAAATCAGAAATTGCATCGCCTATTTTTATTACTTCTCCTGCAGGTTCATGCCCTAATCGCATAGAAGGCTGACCATATTTACCAAATACCTTTTCAACATCAGAACCACAAATTCCACAAGATTGCATTTTGATGAGTAATTCATTTGGGGCAACATCAGATATAGTAAAATTTTCTATCTCGACTTTTGAATTTCCTTTTACAACAGCTGCTTTCATGATTGATAATGATTTTATTGTATATTTATACGCCTAGGATTTTTTTGAGCATAACTCTGTAATCTACCTCAGATTTTTCACTTCCCGATGCAGGAAGAGCAAATACAAGAGGAGTAGATTTTTCTGCGCGTAGTTTTGTTAATTTATCATTAATTTGTTCAGTTAAATCATCACTTACAAGAACTAGACCTACTTCAGAATCATCATATAGTTTTTTGATTTCTTCAAAAGCATTATCAGATGAATCGACAATTTTTCCTTGAACGCCGGCAAGTTGGAAACTTGTGACAAATACACGACTTCCAACAGTTACTACCTTCATTAAATCTGATTTTTAAGACATGCAATTTAACCGTTTCAAACAATAAATTCAAACATTACTAATTCAAGTAAGAATATGGATAATCCGGAAGAGATCGACTCAGTATACTGGGATGAAGAGAGTAAATCATGGAAAACAAAACTGGTCAAAGTAGAAGAATATCATGGATTTACAGAATGTAGGTATTGCCAGAGACCAATGTCACATAACATAAAGACAGAAGGAGAATTCAAAGTTGTTTATGTTAAATGTGGATGTTCTAGAAGCTAGCTGCAATTTTTAATGCAAATGAATGCAATTTCTTGTGTTCCGTCCATACCATGTCTATTTGGAACAATACCAACACGATACTGCATTTCTTCATCATATTCAATATCAAATTGTGTTGTCATGGTAACTGCTTTTTGAGGTTCAAGATCTATCAAAGATAATTCATTATCACCATAACCAACAAAAATTGGACTGAATCGTTTGTTTGAGCCATCATAAAGGTGCAATTGACCTCCAGTAAATCTCACAATATCATTACCTTTGTTTTCAGCAGTAACTTGTATTTGGAAATATGTGTGAGTAGGTTTTTCATTAGATGCTTCTATCAACCCTCTATCAATTTCAGCTTTTTCAGCTAGTTTGAATTCTTTAGTTTTTTGGAGAAAATCAAAGTTTGTAACATATTGCACATCAAACATCACATCACCTACTTGAACAGGTTCACCAAAGGAAGAGACCTTGACGTCTGTCAGAACTTCATCAGAGTAAAAGAAGAAAGAAACAGCTAATACTGCAAAGATTGCGCCAATGACAATAATTCCACCTACTCTAACCAATTTAATTTTGTTTCAGATTATTCGAGTATAACTGTTTAATTTTATACAATTATTCAACAATAATTGTGCCTTCCATCCATGGATGAACCATGCAGAAGTATGTGTAAGTTCCTGCGTCAGCTAATGTAACATCAAAGCTTGCGTTCATCATGATTAATGAAGTATCAAATACTCCGTCAGGACCGTTTGCTGCACTACCACTTGTTGATGTGTGTGGAGCAGTATCAGTATTTGTGAAAGTTACAGTTCCACCTGCAGAAATTGTTGCAGTGGATGGAGTATAGCATTCAGTAGTTTCACATCCTGGTGCACCAGAACCTGCTACAGGTTCAACAGTGACAGCCATTGGTGCTTTAGCGGCGGCTGCTGCGGCTGCTGCTGCTTTTTCAGCGGCTGCTTTGTCTGCTGCTGCTTTTTCAGCGGCTGCTTTTTCAGCGGCTGCTTTTTCAGCGGCTGCTTTGTCTGCTGCGGCTGCTGCTGCTTTGTCTGCTGCTGCTTTTTCAGCGGCTGCTTTGTCTGCTGCCATCATGGCTTCATGTTCTTTTGAATCTTCAGAGTGACCCATAGAACTCATATCGTGTCCGCCAGATTTGTAGCCTTCACCGTAAATCATAATTTTTTGAGAGTTTGCCATAAAGTCAATTGTTAATCTTTTTCCTACTTGAGTGAATTCAACTTCTTCACCATCAATTGTTACAAAATATGTTCCATCATCAAATGGTTTTACTGAGTTATTGTTTACTGTAATTGTAATTTGTCCATCTAATCTTGAATCCATTTCAATTTTTACTGCATTGTGATGTTCATCTTGAGAAATAGAATCAACTATACCACCACGAATTGTATATTTCAAATTATCACTAGATGATGTTTGTGGAGCGGCTTGAGGTGTAGGGGTTTGTACAGGTGCTGCTGCCGGAGCTGGTGGTGGGGAATATGTTTGAGTTGGAGCAGCCATACTTGGTGTTGCAGGTGTTGTATCAACTTGCAATAGACCACCCATTATAGCAATCATTGCAGCTGCAAAGGCTATTGAGAAAATCACACCGAATTTATCTGCTGATGTCATATCAGCCATTTTTTTAGGTATTTTAAATATCTAATGCTTTGATCCGATCTAGATTTATTTGCGGAATTTACTGAATCAGGGTATGGCAGACGTAGATTCAAGTAAAAAGTTCTATCTCTTTCTTCATGGAAGAATGGACTTACATGAAAAAATGTTGAATTCATTAGCAAGTAATGGATTTCAAAAAGAAAATGCAGTCATGGGCAATCCAAAACAAGCAGGACAAGTCGGAGACTACATGGTACAATTATGGCCACCAGGACCAAACCCAGAAAATATCAAAGTTCAGACAATCACAGCAGTTGAAGAATGTGAACCTGAAGGAATGATTGGTGTTTGGAAAGGTGTTTCAAAAGAGGATCTTTTTGAAATTAAGCTAGAATAGATTACAAATCGCTAACAATTCCAGAAATGAATGATTCGTATTCATCATCCATGAATTCGATAATTTCAAATTTATTTTCTTTTTTTGCTTTTAAAATTGAATCCAAATGATAACAAGGACTTTTATTTTTTATCATGCCAAAGTAATAGCCTGAACAAGAACAAAATTTTGAATCAGGATCAATCCAATGTTCTTTTGCTTTGCCAACAATAGTCCAAATTTCTCTTTTACTTGGATTAAACCGATGTAACTTTACACGTCTTTGGTCTACAACGGAGTTAATTTTTTCTTGTTTTGTAGACATAAGGAATTAATCTAAGACAAGCGTATAATCTTGGTGGTAACTACAAGAATAATTGATTCAGAACCTGCATTAATTGTAGAAGAAGAGAGAAAAAATCTGGTTATATCTGATCTCCATATTGGATTTGAGCATAAATTTTCATCAAATAAAAATACAATTGAAAATAATTCTTCAATAAAGGATATTATTTCTAATATTAAAAAAATTATAAAAAAAGAAAATCCAGATACATTAATTCTTTTAGGAGATGTGAAATCAAGTATTCAAAATATAACAAAAACAGAATGGAATGATGTACCATATTTTTTTGAAGAGATTAAAAATTCATTGGACATTATATTAATTCCAGGAAATCATGATTCAAACATTGATAGATTAATTCCAAACGATGTTACATTAATTGGTTCTAAAGGAATGATTATTGATGATATTCTTTTAACACACGGTCATACAATGCCATCAAAAAATTATTCTAATGTAAATAACATCATCATGGGACATATACATCCAGTTTATTTTGATCAAAACTCATTACTCAATGGAGAAAGAATTTGGATTTCAATTAAAACAGATAAATCAAAAATTTTCCCATCAACAAAAGGAAATCTAAACATAACAATCATTCCTTCATTTAATCCGTATTTTTACGCAACTGAAAAGAGATACTATAAAAAATCAATTTCGCCAATAGTAGAGAAAATCAAAGATTCAACAATGGCAAAAATTTTGACATTGGATGGGACAATAATTGGAAATGAATCAATAATCAACCAAGTTTTATGAGTAAAGTATGAAATTATTCAAGGATATCGTATGGCTCAATTGGATCCCTTGTTGTTTCATTATTTTGCAGCCATTCGAGCGTCTTAACAAAAGAATCAGCCAACTCAATTGTAGTAAGTACTGGAATTCCTAGTTCAAGAGATTTTCTTCTAATCTGGTATTCATCATCTAACATTCCAACATATTTTTCCAAAGAAAGTGTGCTTGGTATGTTAATAATGAAATCAATCTTTTTCTCATAAAGTAAATCAGAAATGTTTGGTTTACGTTCTGGTTCAGAGATTTTGTGTACAATTTCTATATCTCCAACTTTCTCTTCAAAGAATTCAGCAGTGTGTTCTGTTGCCAGTATTTTGAATCCCAGTTGTTTAAGTTTAGCAATTGATGGCAATAGTTTTTCTTTATTCTGAGAACCTCCAGCAGTGACTAAAGCAGTTCCTTTATCAGGCAAATTGTAACCAACAGATGTTAGACCTTTAGATAATGCATCATAGAAACTATTTCCAAAGCATGCAGCTTCACCAGTAGATTGCATTTCTACTCCTAATGCAATATCAGCACCGTCTAATTGCATGAATGAAAATTGAGGTACTTTGATTCCATAATTATGAATTTTTTGCCATTTATTTTCTGGAACTTTTGGTAAGGGTTTATCCAAAATTGCTTTAGATGCTAGAGAAATAAGATTAGTTTTCACTAGTTTTGAGACAAACGGCATTGAACGTGATGCCCTAATGTTAAGCTCAATAACATAGACATGGTCATCATGAATAAGAAATTGTAAATTGAATGGACCTTTAACATTGAATGTAAGTGCAATCTTTTTTGTATAATCATTTATGGTTTCAATTGTCTTATTACTAAGACGCCATGGAGGAATACACATCATTGCGTCACCCGAATGAACTCCAGCAGAATCAATATGTTCAACTATTGCACCTATGACTACTTCTTTTCCATTACTAATTCCATCAACATCTACTTCAAGTGAATCTAACATGAATTTTGAAATTACAACCGGATGATCTGGGGAAACATCAGTTGCCTCTTTCACATATGTTTTTAGCTCATCTTGAGACCAGACAACTTTCATTGCAGCGCCAGACAGAACATAAGAAGGTCTAACAATAACAGGGAAACCTACATCTTGTGCAAAGTTTCTTGCTTCATTTAGATTTGAAAATGCTTGCCATTTTGGTTGTTGTATGTGAAGCTTATCAAGTTCTGCGCTAAACTTTGAACGGTCTTCAGCCCTATCTACATCAATTGCACTTGTACCCATAATATTGATTCCACGTTGTGCAAGACCAGGAGTGAGATTATTTGCGGTTTGTCCACCAACACAAGTGATTACACCTTTAGGGTTCTCAAAGTCAGATATATCGAGTAAACGTTCTTGAGTTAATTCTTCAAAGTACAATCGAGTACAAATATCATAATCAGTGGACACGGTTTCAGGATTACAGTTTACAACTGACACATTTTTTTCACCATTTTCTTGAAGGCCCCACACCATGTTTACGGTTCCCCAGTCAAATTCAACACTACTTCCTATTCGGTATGGACCTGCGCCGACTACAACTATTCCTTTCTCATCTGGAGATACTTGAATATCATTGGAATTTCCACCATAAGTAAGATAAAGATAATTTGTGACAGCAGGCCATTCAGCAGCTAAAGTATCAATTTGTTTTACAGCAGGAATTATTCCAAAGTCTTTTCTAATTTTACGAACTTCATCAGGAGTTTTTTCTTTTACACGTGCAATCTGATTGTCAGAAAATCCCATCTTTTTTGCATTTCTCAAAACCGATTCATTTAATTCAGATTCTTTAAGGTTTGATTCAACATTTACAATATTTTTAATTTTTTCAATAAACCAAGGATCAATTGCAGATAGTTCATAAATCCGGTTAACAGAAATGCCCATCTTTAGTCCGATTGCAACATTATACAAAATTTGATCATCATGATGTGAAAGCTTGTATTCAATTTCTTCTTCAGTGTATGTTTTACCATTAGAGCGATTTAATACAAGACCATCATTTCCGATATCAAGCATTCGTATTGCTTTTTGTAAAGATTCTTCAAAGGTTCTTCCAACTGCCATTACTTCACCAACAGATTTCATTGTTACACCTAGTTTACGGTTTACGAGTTCAAATTTGGAAAAGTCCCATCGAGGATGTTTGCAAACAATATAATCAAGTGAAGGTTCAAAACATGCAGTTGTACTTTTTGTGATTCGATTTACAAGTTCAGATAAATTGTAACCTAATCCAATCTTTGCAGACATGTATGCTAATGGGTAACCAGTGGCTTTACTAGCAAGAGCTGAAGAGCGAGACAAACGAGGATTGATTTCAATTGCAACATATCTATCAGAATCAGCATCCAATGCATACTGAATATTACATTCACCAACAATTCCAACATGTTTTGTAGCACGTAGCGCTGCGGTGCGTAACATATGATATTCATGATTGTTAATGGTTTGAGAAGGAGCAACTACAATATTATCACCGGTGTGGACTTTCATAGAAAGAACATTTTCCATATTACAGACGATTACATTATTTCCATCATAATCTTGCATCACCTCATATTCAATTTGTTTCCAGTGTCCAATGTATTCTTCAACCAAAACCTGACCTACCATACTAGCCTTACAGCCACGTTCTACAATTTCATGGAGTTCGATTTCATTATGAGCAATTCCGCCGCCTCTTCCACCAAGGGTGTATGCCACCCGAATTATTACAGGATATGATAATTCTTCAGCGACCTTTTTTGCATCCTCAAAATTTGTAACAGTCTTACTTTTGAGTACAGGGACACCTGCTTCTTTCATTGAATCTTTGAAAAGCTGCCTATCTTCAGTGTTTTTTATTCCATCTACTTGAGTACCAAGAACTTTGACGTCGTATTTTTTGAGAATTCCCGCCTCCTCTAACTTTACACCACAATTTAGGGCAGTTTGTCCTCCATATGCCAACATGATGCCATCAGGCCTTTCTTTTTCAACAATTGATTCAACATAATTTGGAGTTACAGGCAAGAGGTAAACTTGGTCTGCAAATCGTGTATCTGTTTGGATGGTGGCAATGTTGGGATTAATTAGAACACTTTTGATTCCATCCTCATGAATGGCCTTGAGACACTGACTTCCAGAATAATCAAATTCTCCCGCTTCACCAATTTTTATTGCACCACTTCCAAGTACTAGGATTTTCTTTAATGATTCATTTTTTGGCATATTTTATTTCTCCATTAATTTTTTTAACTCGTCAAAAACATATTTGCAGTCAAAAGGACCAGGTGCAGCTTCAGGGTGAAACTGTACAGCAATACAATTTTTTGTTTTATGTTTTATGCCTTCAACAGTATCATCATCAGCATTTGCAAACCATAATTTAAAATCGGATTTTTCTAGAGATTCGGGTTTGATACCATATCCATGATTCTGACTTGTAACATAAACTTGATTTGTTTCTAAATTAACACAAGGTTTGTTTTGTCCACGATGACCATACTTCAATTTGTAAGTCTCCGTATTTCCTGCAATACCAATAATTTGTGCACCTAAGCAAATACCTAGTGTAGGAATATTATTTTCAATTAGTTTTTTTGCAGTATCAACGGTATCAGGACAGTTTTGTGGATCGCCTGGACCACTACTCAAAACAACTCCTTTAGGTTTGTATGACATTATTTTATCAAACGGAGTATTCCATGGAACTACAATTGCTTTGTAACCTAATTCTCGTATATTTCTAACAATTGCATTTTTTGCCCCGGTATCAATAACAACCACAGAATTATTTTCATCACCATAGATTTTTTCTTCTTTGGTAGACACAATATCCATGAATTTTTCAGAATTGTAAGTAGTAATATTTGCAAGTTCATTTTTGACTTTTTCAACATCAATCTCTTCATCAGAGACAACAAGGGCTGCCATCATAACTCCACTAGTAGTTAATTTCTTGGTAATTGCACGAGTGTCAATTCCAGAAATTCCTGGAACTTTTTCATTATACATCCATTCATCCAAGGTCATTTTCAAATTCCAATGACTTGCAGTTTGAGACAATTCATGAACTACTAGTCCTCTGATCTGCATCGTATCAGATTCAAAGAATTTTGATATTCCATCTTCATCTACTGCATCTAAATCGGGAATGCCATAATTTCCGACTAAAGGATACGTTAAGGTAAGAATCTGACCATTGTAAGATGGATCAGTTAAGGCCTCAGTATAGCCCACCATGCCTGTATTAAAGACAATTTCACCAAAAACAGTAGTAGAATAACCAAAACCCATTCCATCAAGAACGGTTCCATCAGAAAGGATCAGCTTCCCAAACTTGTTTGCGTGTTTGGATTTCTTTGTAGTTATTGTGACCCTCTACAAGTCTCTTTGAATCGGGATTTAAAAGCTTCTTTAGCTGATCGATACTAAAAACGATCAGAGTGCACCGAAAGATTCGCTCCATTTATGATATGCACGGATATTTTCTGTGGAGACACTTGGTTTTCTTCTTGCTTTGATATCTTTGAAATCAGCCATAGTTAGCTCACGTGGGTCTTGAGGAGCTTCACCATCAACTGGTTCATGATAAGTAGCAGATCGGAATAATTCATTTACAACTAGTAATTGTGCACCTTGACAAACATCTTTGATATCACTTGCACTGTATCCATCAAACTGTTTTGCGAGACTAGCAATATTGAATCTTGTAGATTTTTTCAAAGGGTTAGTATACTGTTCAAAGAGTTTATGACGTGCGTCTTGTGCGGGAAGTGAAACATAAATTCTTTTTTGGAATCTTCTCAAAAATGGTTCATCCAAACTCCATGGTTTGTTTGTAGCACCTATAACATACATCATAGTTTCTTTACCTTTTCCATTAACACCATCTAGTTCAGAGAGGAATTGGTTTTTGGCTCTAATTTCACCACCAACTTCACTATTACGATCACCAAGAAGTGAATCAACTTCGTCAATGAATAATATTACTGGTTTTCCTTCTCGTTCGTTATACTTTCTAGCCATTGTGAATAATTTTGATACGTTTTTTTCTGCTTCACCTAACCATTTACTCATCATAGATGCTGCATCCACATTTATGAAATATCCATCGAGTTCATTTGCAGTTGCGGCAGCAAGCATTGTTTTTCCAGTTCCTGGAGGACCATACAATAACATTCCACGTGGCCAACCTAATGGAAACAAATCAGGTCTTTTACTAGGATAAACAATTGATTCACGTAATGCGCCTTTTGCATCATCTAATCCAATTACCTCAGACCATTTGACATCAGGCTTTTCTTTCATGACCAATTCTTCAAGGTCATTACCTTCATCTTTGTGAGGTTGAGCTCTTGCTAAAGCCTTTTTTTGTTCCTCAGGAGATGCATTAGGGTCCACTACAGGTTCAACATTAGCCCCACGGGTCTCACGTAATGCTTTGATACGCTCCTGGTATTTTTGATAGCTTTGCTGGTAAATCTTGTTTAGACTGCTAGTAGGATAAAGTCTCATTAATTTCAATAGCGTTTCAGATGCATTTTGATAGTCAGTTATGGCCATTCCAGCAGCCCCTTGTGAATCTGCTCTTATAGCTGCTGCAGCATACTTGCTAGCGCTTTTTTCTAATTCTTGTGGGGCCATACTCATCTCAAATCACTAATGAATTCAATCTGGATTTGACTAGGTATTACACAGAGTAAACTGGTATCGAAATTTTAGTGAAATTAATTCAACTGAAATTATGATTTATGCCTGCAAGAATTCAACATAGGACTAAATATACAAATTTCAGAGAAATTTCATGATTGAAGATAAATTAAGAGAATTATCCATCGAGTTGCCAACACCACCAAGTCCAGCAGGTTCTTACATTCCAGTAGTTACTACAGGAAATCTTGCATTTGTTTCAGGGCAAATTCCAATGAAAGAAGGAAAAGTTGTGTTTGAAGGAAAAGTTCCAGATAAGCAATCATTAGATGAGGCAAGAGATGCAGCAAAAATTTGTATAATTAATGGTCTTGCACAATTAAAAGCAAATCTTGGATCATTGGATAAGATTACAAAATTTGTAAGAATATCAGGATTTGTTAATTCCAATCCAGAGTTTACAGAACAACCAAAAGTAATCAATGCAGCATCAGATTTACTAGTGGAAATATTTGGAGACATGGCAAAACATTCTAGAATTGCAGTAGGAGTAGCTAGTCTTCCATTAAATTCAACCGTAGAAATCGACATGGTTGTTGAATTTTCTAATTAATTTCAGAGACATTTTTTTCTAATTCATCTACAAGAGACTCGTAATGTGAGCGAGTTTTTCCTAATTCTGAAAGTTTTCTTTCTTCGATGTCATCCATATTCTTATCAATTTCATTTGTAGCATCATTCAATCTAGCATCAGCCATCATGAATAAGCGATTATTTTCTTTCCATAAATGTTCAGTTACATGTTGAACGTATAGCTCTAAAGTCTCTATCAAATAAGCAGAATCACCATTTTCAAGATATTTTTTTGATGCTAGACTGATGTGTTCGGCAATTTCTTTAGTTCGCTTGTGATCAAGTAGCATCATGTGTATTGGGCCCATGGTTGTAGGCATGCCAGCCTTTTCAAGTGCAGGGAATAATGCTTCCTCCTCCTTTCCATGATGGCAAACATCTGTGAAGTTTTGAGTAAAATCAAGTGTGGGTGACAGTATTTCTTCAGGAATTTGTTTTCCATCTTTCAAAAGTTTTATTGTTGCATCTAAAGCTTGTAATACTTTTTCAATTAATTTATGATCCTTTCTTAATGATTGAGTAGACATTTTATTTTGCCAATGAAGAATTTAGGGTATTTAGGAATTTTGTAATTTTGTTTTTTGGGATTGATGCACCACATGCTTTATCATGACCACCGCCAGAACCACCAACTTCAGTAGTAATTTTGTTTATCAATCTTCCAAGATGAATTTTACACTGTTTTGATCCTCTTACAGAAACTGCATAGACACCATAGTCAACTCGTTCTTTGTAAGCAACCCCTACATCTTTACCAGATAAACCAAGAACAAAATTAACTGCACCGCTTGCACCAGAATCAGTAATTTCCATATATCCTAAATTCTTTTTTAGTTTCATATTCTTTTTGACTTTTGCAACAACAGATGCAAGTTTTTCAACTTGTAGTTGTGCAAATTCATACGAGTTTGGAATTTCATGTGGATATTTAGATTCACTAAGTTCATCTACAAGATAAAGTAGATAATCAGGTTCTTTTTGATGACCAACAATATTGTATGTCATTACAGTTGCACTAATCAATGCAAATTGTCTATCAAATATCTGAAGAAGTTTTGAACCAAGAGGTCTATCTTCCATGTAATCAGTTATTGCAGCACATGCAGCAATAAACGCAGCATGATCATCTAGTTTCTTTTTGTATGTGTCATAAACTTGAACAGAAGCACACTCATTTGTATCATGTACGACATTAACTTTGATTTTTTTTAGTTGATTGATGATTTTCCTATCAAGATCATGATGATCAAGATATGAAATTTTTACGCTACGTTTTCTAAGGTGTGTTAACAATTCAACAAAATCACATTCATTTTTTTTATTTAGTCCAAGATCACAGATGTATAATTCTTTCAAAGATTCATCATTTCGTAGAGGCTCCATATCATCCATCATTCCAGGATAATCTGTGAGAATTGTTTCTCCGCCGAATGCTTGTTTGATTAATGCAGCAGAGCTTATGCCATCACAATCTTCTCTATGAGAAACACAAACAATTTTTGATTTTTTTATTTTAGCTGCCATTAATGATCAAAATTGGATTAACCCTCATTTAAACCAAAAATGCTTATTTTTGATTTGACTTTGGTTTTGGAGATACCGTTTTTTCCGAATTGAGTATTGTGGAATAAATCTCATAAATCGTTGAATAGTTCAATTGGTTTTCTTGATCAAATTTTTGAACTTTTTCAAGAAATTCAGGGGTTGCGTTAAGAATTTCTTCGTCAATTCTTTTTCTCATTTCACGTTCAGATAAGGTTGACATGTAAATTAATGAAATATGTTCTAATATGCTCAAGCTTTGATTCTTTAGACTTTCTACACCGAAAATTATTGACTGGTAATATAGGAAATACATGGCAGACTAGTTGAAAATTTAAAAGTCAAAAAATTACGAGTAATGTATGGAAACTAAGAATATTGGATTGAGAAACATACCAATTGCAGATACAAAAATATCGTTAATTGATGGAGAAAAAGGCAAGCTCATTTATCGAGGATTTGATGTTTTAGATTTAACAAAAAATTCAAATTTTGAGGAATGCTGTTTCCTGCTTTTACATGATCATTTACCAAATAGGATAGAATTCAATGAATTTACCACGAAGCTGAAAGAAGCCAGAGCAATTCCTGAACAAATGCAGAAAAATATGAAAAACTGGAGGAAAAATGCTCACCCTATGGATGTACTGCAAGCATTTGTTGCAGCACTTGCAGGATATTATGATGAACAAGGTTCAGAAAAAGAAATTAGTCAACAAAGAGCAATCAATCTAATTTCAAAAGTTCCAACCATTATTGCAAGTTGGGAGAGAGTTAGAAATGACAAAGAGCCAATTCAACCAGATCCAGAATTGAGTCACGCATCAAATTTTCTATACATGTTGACAGGAAATAAACCAGATAAAGAAATGGAAAGAGTGTTTGATGTTTGCCTAATTTTGCATGCAGACCATACATTTAATGCATCAACTTTTGCTGCAAGAGAAGTTGCATCTACTCGTGCACATATGTATTCAGCAGTAAGTGCTGCAGTAGGCGCACTTAGTGGAGAATTACATGGAGGAGCAAATTATGAAGTTATGAAAATGCTACTAGACATTAAAGATGAAAATAATGCCACAAATTGGGTTAAATCCAGAATTGAAAAAGGAGACAGAATTATGGGCATGGGACATGCAGTTTACAAAACAGTTGATCCTCGTTCAATGGTTCTAAAAGGATTATCAAAAAAATTATCAGAAAAAACAGGATTACCATGGTATAACATTACAAAAAAAGTTGAAGAAACTACTTCAGAGATTATGAAAAATAGAAAAGAACGAGATATTTTTCCAAATGTTGATCTTTACAGTGCATCAGTTTACTATATGCTAAACATTCCCATGGATTTGAACACACCAATTTTTGCAATATCAAGAGTTTCAGGATGGGCAGCTCATGTTATTGAAGAGAAATTTGCAGAGGCGGCACCAAAACCAATGTTGTACAGACCTAAAGCAACCTATGTTGGAAAATACGAAGGTCCACAAGGATGTAATTACATACCAATAGAAGAACGAAAATAAACTAATTTCTTGTTTTCAACCAATTTTGAGCTTTTGAGTTTACATCATGGCTGTATAATACTTCGAAAACCATATCGTAAAATGTAATTCCCTTTTTTTGAGCCTGACTATCTAGCCATTTTATTCCATCAGCTAATTCAGGATCATGTGCAGAGAATTCTACTAATTCGTCAACCATTTTTCTGAAGAAATTATGTGACTTCATCATGAAAATTAATTTCGATATGGATCATTAAGACAAGAATACAAATTAAATAGACAAAAAACACCTTTTTGGTTGACTTATGGAACATGATATTTTCTTTGATGGCAATGTGAAAGAATATTCGTGGTCGATAAAAACAAATGATAAAGTTGCAGACCAGATTAGAGAACACCCACCAGCTTTTCGTTCAGGTGGAAAATTAGACATAAAAAATAATGAAGAATCAAGATTTGTTGCATTACATGTTGGAATTTACTGGGGATTAGGTGTCAATATCATAAAAAATAATGATGTCGTTAATGTAATGTGTGATTCAAAAATTATGTTTGAAATTATGACCGGAGCAGAAAAAATTGATAATGATATAATCAATGACAAGGTCTACTTCATAAATCAATTAACAAATTTAAGAAAATTGAAACTTAATTATCAATTAATAGAGTCTAAAGAAAATATTGCAACAAAACATCTTTTTGGCGAAGATGATACTGCAGGAAGAGATTCTAAGGGTTATGTCTAATTATAACACCAATATCATTTACATTGTTTTGAGTAATACCTGTTTTAATTAAACCACCAAATTTTTTAAAAAATGATGACGAATCATTATTTTTTAGATATGAACGTCCATCATAATTATACTTAGTTGAAAATATAGAACCAGCAAATTTAGTATTTCCATCAATTCCATCGGTTCCAATTGATGCAAATGTGAAATCAGGTTTTTTATGTTTTAATTTTTCATACAAACGGAGTACAAGCTCTTGATTACGTCCACCTTTTCCATTCCCGATTACATTGACTGTGGGTTCACCGCCAAATATTATACAATTATTTTTTGACGTAATTGCTTTAGATGCAATCATTTGAGTGACTTGATCAAGATTGCCAGTAATATTTGAAATTAGTTGAGCTTTGTAACCTAATTTTTTAGATTTGTCTTTCATTTTTAAAAGACAAGTTAAATTATTTAGAATTATAGTATTTTTTATTACTGTCTTTTTTGGAGTTTCGGGAATATTTCCATTGACACCAGATTTCAAGACAGATAACGTGGAATTTGGTAATGTATGTTGAAGAGAAAATTTTTTGAGAATTTTTAATGCATCTGTGAAAGTGGATTTATCATAAGATGTCATTCCAGATGAAATTGAAGTTATGTCATCCCCAATTACATCAGAAACAACAAACGATATTCCCTTGCAATTCATATTTTGGATTAAGCGTCCTCCTTTGATTAGCGATAAGTGCTTACGAACACACGTAATTTCATTAATGTTTGCTCCTGATCGGATCAATTCTTCATTTACAAGAATTTTGTCACGCAATGAAATTAAGTTAGGATATACAGACAGGGCAGAACCACCACCTGAAATGAGAAATAACACAAAATCATTTTTTTGGGTTTTATTCAGAAATTCAACCAAATTCTTTCCTGCTTTGAGACTATTTCGATTAGGGAGAGGGTGACCTGCATTAATTATTTCAAAAATTTTTTTATTTAATTTTGGAGTTACTTCTTTTGGTACAACAACTATTCCATGATTGAATTTTATTTTTTGAGAAACATATTCAGTCATAGTGCCTGCAGATTTACCAACTGCAATTAAGAAAATATTATTAAATTTTTTGAGATCAATTTTAGAAGTAGAAAATTGAATTTTATTTTTTGAGATGTATTTTTTAAGATGTTGAGAAGGTGATGATGCAATTATCCCTTCATTCAATATTTTTAGAATGTCACGAGAATTATGATTGAGAGGTAATTTTGAGGGATTTTTGATCAATTACTTATGATTAGGATGAAAATAACTTAAGTTTTTGAGATTGGAAGGTATAAGTAAGAATACTATCTTACATCAAATATGGATACAGTAAGAGTTCCCAAAGTAATTCAATTTGGGGAAGATGCATTATCACAAGCTGAATATCCAAAAAATGCTTTAGTTGTTACAACAGTACCTCCAGAATTATCTGACAAATGGTTAGGAAAAATGGGTATACAAGATTATATCTTGTACGACAAAGTTCAACCAGAACCATCAATTGAAATGGTTAAAGAGGTAATTGACGAATACAAATCCAAAAACATTAGTGCAATGATTGGATTAGGAGGAGGAAGTTCAATGGATGTTGTCAAGTATGCAGCTTCTGAAATGGGTGTAGAAAAAATTCTAATTCCTACAACATTTGGAACTGGTGCAGAAATGACAACATATTGTGTTCTAAAGTTTGATGGAAAAAAGAAATTGCTTAGAGAGGACAGATTCCTTGCAGATAGAGCAGTAATTGATTCATACTTTATGAACGGTACACCAGAACAAGTTATCAAAAGTTCAGTATGTGATGCATGTGCACAAGCAACAGAAGGTTATGACAGTAAACTTGGAAATGACCTTACCAAAACATTGTGTAAACAAGCATTCGATGTATTGTATGACGCAATCATGAATGATAAACCAGAGAATTATCCATATGGCTCCATGTTATCGGGTATGGGCTTCGGAAATTGTTCAACTACGTTAGGACATGCATTATCGTATGTCTTTTCAAATGAAGGAGTGCCACATGGTTACTCACTTTCATCATGTACTACAGTTGCCCACAAACATAACAAATCGATATTTTATGATAGATTCAAAGAAATTATCGAAAAAATGGGATTTGATAAATTAGACCTCAAAGCAGATGTTAATCAAGCTGCAGATGTTGTGATGACAGACAAAGGTCATTTAGATCCAAACCCAATTCCAATTTCAAAAGAAGATGTTGTAAAATGTCTCAACGATATTAAAGCCGGAAATCTCTAAACACTAATTCTTTTTTATATTTTATTTACTAGTGCCTTAACAAACCGCTATGCTTTATTAACGGTAATTTTCGAGTATCAACAGGTAAAATGCTCAAATTCGGAATTCAAAATGGATTAAACGTAGCAAGATTAGGATTAACTGAAGATCAAATTTTAACAGCATGTAGTTTAGCAGACAAAACAGGTTATCACTCAATCTGGTACATGGACCACTCAAATGTGCCACAGTGGAGTAACGCAATTGTTAACGACCCATGGGTTATGCTTGCAGGAATTGCAGCTGTAACAAATAATGTAGAATTAGGAACTTGTGTAACAGATGCACTAAGAAGACATCCATCAAACATTGCACTTGCATCAATTACACTAGATAGATTATCAAAAGGAAGAGGAACATTAGGAATTGGTGCAGGAGAAGCACAGAATCTAAAAGAATTCAATATTCCATTTGATAAACCAGTATCAAAATTTGAAGAACAACTTCAAGTTATCAAACATCTTTATGATTCAGATCCAGATAACAGAAAAACCTGGGAAGGAAAATATTATCAATTAACTGAAGCATGTCTACAAGCAAAATCAGTACGACAGCCACATGTTCCAATTTACATGGCATCTGGAGGACCACGAACCCTAAAGATGACAGGAAAGTATGGAGACGGATGGTTACCAATAGGTTACACACCAGAATTATTTGAAGATCACAAAAATCAAATTGTTGATTCAATGAATGAAAATGGAAGAACAGAAGAAGAAAAGCAAGATTTCCAAATGGCGCTAGATATTGACGTGTACTTCTCAGATGACGCAGAAACATCATGGGCAAAGATGAAAGAAGCAATCAAAGTTAGTTTGTTTAAACCAGAAGTTCTAAGAGTTCATGGATTAAAAGACATAGAAGGATTTGATTTTAAAAAATACTTTACAGAATATTCAATGTCAAATCAAGATTGGATTGTAAAAATGAGAGAAGCTGCAACAACAATTCCAGATAAGATTGCAAGATCTTCAGTAGGAGTTGGTACACCAGATGATGTAATCGAAGTCTTTGAAAAATTCCTTAAAGCAGGCGTAAACCATTATGTTATCAGATTCTGGGGTTCAAATTACTTTGGCTCCATTGATCAATTTGCAAATAAAGTAATTCCATATTTCAAAGATCAAGATAAATAATTTAACTAACAAGAAATTTCTAAGCGTATGCAACTGTTAGGAAAATTAATCATAAAATCTAAAACTAAAATTATTAAATTTTTGAACGAAGAAAATACTGGTAGAATTTCAAGTATAGATGAACAAGGATTTCCTCAAATTATTCCAATGAATTTTGTTTTCTTAAATGATTCAGTGTATATGCATTCACATATCAGAGGAGAGAAAATTGAAAACATAAAGCGGAATTCTAAAGTTGGATTTGAAGTAGATAGAAATTTAGAATTTTTACCTTCATATTTTTCAGATCCAGAAGATGCATCACTTGCAGATACATTATACATTAGTGTTGTAATCAAAGGTGAAGCATTACTAGTGGAAAATAATGAGGAAAAGGTTCTAGCATTGAATGGATTAATGAAAAAATATCAACCTGAAGGGCGATACAAGCCAATGGATAAGGATATGGACGTATTAGATGCAACTGCAGTAATCAA
Organism: Candidatus Nitrosopelagicus brevis; assembly: GCF_000812185.1. Lineage (NCBI taxonomy): Archaea > Thermoproteati > Nitrososphaerota > Candidatus Nitrosopelagicus > Candidatus Nitrosopelagicus brevis. The sequence continues at coordinate 738,089 of NZ_CP007026.1, forward strand.
GATAATACCAAAAGAGATGAATGGAAAATACAAAATTGGCCAAAACATGAGTAAAGAAGAAAAAATTGATTTGGCTAATAAAATAAAGGATAGAAATTCTAAAACATCTAGAGAGACATTAGCTATCATGGGTTTTGTAATTCAGGATGACGAATTGGTCATGAAAGAAGATGTAGAGTGGTAAGTTCGTACTAATTTTTATAAACATTTCAAACAGGGATATTACATGTCAGATTCAACCATAGATGATGCATTAAGGTTATTAGAAATTGGTAAAGGTAATCCAGATAGATTAAAGCAGATAATTGAATCATTTCAAAAAAGAAGCATGATTTCTATGCAAGATAGAAAATATGTAGATGCACTAGTCGAACAATATCTAACTCCAAGGCATAGACAGATGACAAGTAAAATGAAACCATCTGAGAGACAAAAAACTAATTTTCCAAGAATTAGAAAAACAACAGAATCTTCATTTAAGATTACAGAAGTTAAAGCAACATCAGAAAAGACAAAATCAGAAGAAACAACATCAGAAAATCCATATATCAAATCAACTGCAGAAGTTAAAAAATCGGAACCTCAAAAAGAAGAACTTGCCTCAAAGGAACCAACAATTGAAGAAAAATTTATTGAACATGTTGAAAAAGATCGTTCCACTACAAAGAAATCAAATAAAGGAAAAGTTGTAGGGATCATCATAGGAATTATTGCCGTAATTGTAATTGGTGTGGGTGCAGCATATATGGGAAGTAGTTCAGATTTACTTTCTTCAGAACCAGAAATTGAAGAAAGAATTACGTGTCAAGATAACATATTACTTGTATCAGCTACAAAGATTCCTAATTTCCCAGCACCAGGAAAAGATTTGAAATATTATCAGGACCGTTATGATAATGAGCCATCCTACAAAGATTGGTTTGATAGAAACTTCCCAGGTCAAACAATAGAAGAAGTTTTGGTACCACAAGTGGGAGACAAAGAAACAATCATTCCAGGATTTCCAGATCCTGAAAAAGACTTGCAGCATTATCTAGATAGATACGATAATGAGCCATCCTACAAAGATTGGTTTGATAGAAACTTCCCAGGTCAAACAGTTAGAGAAGCGGTTTGTTAAATTTCAATAGCTAGCTATATCTTTTCTTCCAGATAACGCTAAGTATTGCAAAAATTTGAGATAAATTCAGAGTTTTTACCGACAGGAGACCAGCCACAAGCAATTGATGATCTTGTAGAAGGTTCCAAAACAAAGATGAACCAGACATTATTAGGAGTTACAGGTAGCGGCAAGACATTCACAGTAGCAAATGTTATTGCAAACACTGGAAAAAATGCATTAATCATATCACATAACAAAACATTGGCAGCACAGCTTTATTCAGAATTAAAACAATTCTTTCCAAAAAACAATGTAGGTTATTTTGTTAGCTATTATGATTATTATCAACCAGAAAGTTACATGCCACAAACAGACACGTATATAGAAAAAGATACACAGATTAATGAAAAAATTGAAAAAATGAGATTAGAAGCCACTGCAATGCTTCTATCTGGAGAACCAACTATCATAGTATCAACGGTATCATGCATCTACTCGCTAGGCTCACCAAAAGAATGGGAAGATATGGCAATCACATTAAAGAAAAATGAGGAAATTGCACGAAATGAAATTATTAAAAAATTAATCAATGCAAGATATGAAAGAAACGATGTCGAGTTAATCCCAGGAAATTTTAGAGTTAAAGGAGACACAATTGATGTAATACCTGCATATTCCCAAGACATTATTAGAATTTCATTATTTGGAGATGAAATTGAAAGAATAACAATTCTAGATAACGTTTCATTAGATATAAAAAAACAATTGGAATCTTTCAAAATTTTTCCTGCAAAACACTATCTCATTGCAAAAGACATTCGAGATAATGCAGTAAAATCAATCAAGACAGAATTGAAAGACAGGTTAAGCAGATTACCAGAATTAGAAAGACAGAGACTAGAGATGAGAACAAAATATGATTTAGAGATGATAGAAGAGTTAGGATATTGTTCAGGAATTGAAAATTATTCACGACATTTTGATGGAAGAAATGAGGGAGAACCCGCATTTTGTCTCTTAGACTTTTACGGAAAAGAATTCTTACTTGTTATTGATGAATCACATGTAACACTCCCACAGCTACATGGAATGTACAAAGGAGATTTCTCTAGAAAAAAATCATTGATAGATTATGGATTTAGATTACCAAGTGCATTTGATAACAGACCATTAAAGTTTGAAGAGTTTGAAAAAAAACTTAAGGATGTAATTTTTGTTTCGGCAACACCAGGAGATTATGAAAAAAAGAGATCAAAACAAATTGTAGAACAATTAGTGAGACCTACAGGATTAATTGATCCTATCGTAGAAATAAGAAAATCTCAGGGACAGATGGATGATCTGATTAAAGAAGTTTCTAACAGAGCCAAAAAAAATGAGCGAACGTTAGTTACAACATTGACCAAAAGAATGGCAGAAGATTTAGCAGATTATCTATCTAAAAAAGAAGTAAGAGTGAGATATCTGCATTCGGAAATAGAAGGACTGCAAAGAACAGAATTAATCAGGCAGTTGAGATTAGGGGAATTCGATGTACTAGTAGGCATAAATCTGCTAAGAGAAGGATTGGATATTCCAGAAGTATCACTAGTAGCAATTTTAGATGCAGACAAGGAAGGGTTTTTGAGAAATAACACAAGCTTAATCCAAACTTTTGGAAGAGCCGCAAGAAATTCCCAAGGCAAAGTGATCATGTATGCAGACAATATTACAAAATCAATGAAGTCTGCAATTGCAGAAACAGAAAGAAGACGAGAAAAACAAATAGAATATAATAATGAAAATAAAATCATACCTAAAACAATCATAAAATCAATACCAGAACAAGAAACAGAATTAGATGATATTAAAAATAAATCAAAAACTGACTTAGGTAAACAAAAAATTGAAATTGAGACACAGATGAAAGTATTTGCCGAAGATCTAGATTTTGAAAATGCAATAAAATGTAGAGATAAAATAAAAAGAATTGAAAAGGAGTTACAAAAAGATGAATCAAAATGAATTAAAAGTTAGAGGTGCACGTCACCATAATCTAAAAAATATTGATGTGAATATACCAAAAAATAAAATTGTTGTAATTAGCGGATTATCAGGTTCAGGAAAATCAACACTTGCATTTGATACAATTTATGCTGAAGGCCAAAGGCGTTATGTTGAATCACTTTCTGCATATGCAAGACAATTTTTAGAAATGATGGATAAACCAGATGTTGATTCAATAGATGGGCTATCACCTGCAATTTCAATTCAACAGAAAACAACTAGTAAAAATCCACGTTCAACAGTAGGAACTACTACAGAAATTTATGACTATATGAGACTGTTATTTGCAAGAATTGGAATTCCACATTGTACAAATTGTGGAAGAAAGATTTCAACACAATCAATCGAATCAATTACAGATTCAGTCATAAAGGAATTTTCTCAGAAAAAAGTTCTAGTTTTAGCACCACTAATTCAAAGAAAAAAAGGAACGTACGAAAAATTATTTGAGCAAATGAAAAAAGATGGATATTCAAGAGCAAGAGTTAATGGAGAAATCATTTTACTTGAAGATGAATTTCCAAAATTAGACAGACAGAAATGGCATAACATTGAGATTGTTGTCGACAGGATTATCGCATCAAAATCTGATAAAAGTAGAATTTTTGAAGGTATTCAAACTGCATTAAAGGCCGCAAAGGGTTCTGTTCTAGTAGCATCAGAAAAAAATGAAAAGATTTTTTCACAGAATAATGCATGCCCACATTGTGGGATTACTGTAGGAGAATTAGAACCACGCACATTTTCTTTCAATTCTCCATTTGGAATGTGTAACCAATGTAACGGATTAGGTGTCAAGATGGAATTTGATCCAGATTTAGTAATTCCTGATAAGACAAAATCAATTTTAGATGGAGCAATTGTTCCATGGAGTGGGAGATTTTCATCATATAGAAAACAGGAATTGAGAGTGGTTGGAAAGAAATACAAATTCAATTTGATGACGCCAATGAATCAAATGAAGTCAAAGCAGATCAAAGTAATTTTGTATGGTACTGAAGATGTAATGAAATTTTCATACGAAGCAAAGACTAGTGATACAATTTGGGAATATACAGATGCGTTTGAAGGAGTGTTAAACAATCTGCAACGAAAATTCATGGAAACTGATTCAGAATCTAAAAGAGAATGGTTAAAACAATTCATGAGAGACACGCCATGTTTAACATGTCAAGGTAGAAAGCTAAAACCAGAAGCACTAGCAGTGAAAATTAATTCAAAAAACATAATGGAAGTTTGTGATTTATCAATTGATTCATCTTATGAATTTTTTAATAAATTAGAATTAACTGATACAGAACAATTCATTGCAAGAGATATTTTAAAAGAAATTAAAGAAAGATTGGAATTTTTAAGAAATGTTGGATTGAACTATCTTTCTTTAAATCGTTCAAGCGCAACACTTTCAGGAGGAGAATCACAGAGAATTAGGCTAGCAACACAGATTGGTTCGAATTTGACAGGAGTTTTGTACGTACTAGATGAACCAACAATAGGTTTGCATCAAAGAGATAATGCAAGATTAATCAAGACATTATCAAAATTACGAGATTTAGGAAATACAGTCATAGTAGTAGAACATGATGAAGAGATTATTAGAAACTCAGATTGGATTTTAGATTTAGGGCCAGGTGCAGGCGTACATGGAGGAAGTGTAGTTTTTGAAGGTACATTGAAGCAAATTCTCAATAATCATAAATCAGTAACAGGGGATTATCTAAAAGATCATAATCTAATCAAGATTGAAGATAAGATAAGAGAACAAAAAGGAAAAATTGTTGTAAAAGGTGCACAAGAAAATAATCTAAAAAACATTAACGTTGAATTCCCGTTAGGATTTCTAATTTCAGTTACGGGAGTTTCAGGCTCAGGAAAATCGACATTGATCAACGACATATTACTCAAAGCACTATCATCTTACTTTTACAAAACTACAGGATTACCTGGAAAACATAAGGATGTTGCAGGAGTAGAAAATATAGATAAAATAATTTCAATTGATCAATCACCAATAGGGAGAACGCCTAGATCAAATCCTGCAACATACATTGGTGCGTTCACACCAATTAGAGAATTATTTTCAAATACTGAACTATCAAAAGAAAGAGGGTATACACCAGGACAATTCTCATTTAATGTTGCAGTTGGAAGATGTTTTGCGTGTGAAGGAGATGGAGTGAAAAAAATTGAAATGCAGTTTTTATCAGATGTTTATGTGAAATGTGACGAATGTAATGGAAAAAGATACAATTCTGAAACATTAGGTGTCATGTATAAGGGAAAAAATATTGCAGATATTTTACAAATGACAGTTGAAGAAGCACTAAAATTTTTTGAGAATATACCTGCAATAAAAAAGAAATTAGAAACTGTGCTAGACGTAGGATTAGGATACATAAAACTTGGTCAGTCATCAACTACATTATCCGGAGGAGAGGCACAACGAGTAAAGCTCGCATCAGAATTATCAAAAAGAGGAACAGGGAAAACGCTTTACATCTTAGATGAGCCTACAACAGGATTACATTTTGCAGATGTTCAAAAATTACTTGATGTTTTAAACAGATTGGTAAATGTAGGAAATACAGTAATTGTTATTGAACATAACATGGATGTTATAAAAAATTCAGATTGGATAATAGATTTAGGACCAGAAGGAGGAGATGAAGGAGGAAATCTAGTCATCGCAGGCACGCCAAAAGAGGTATCAAGTTTTTCAAAAAGTTATACAGGAAAATATCTCAAAAAAGTGATAAACTGATGACATTTGAAATATCTAAAATTTCCATACCAAAAGAGCCGGGAATTTATTTAATGAAAGATTCCAAAGGAGAAATAATCTATATTGGAAAAGCAAAAAATTTGAAAAATAGAGTAAAATCATATTTCTTAAAAAATCAAAATTATAAAACTCAAAAGTTAGTTTCAAAGATTGAAGATATTGAATTCGTTCTAACAGACAATGAAAGTGAAGCATTTTTACTTGAATCAAATATGATTAAAAGATATAGACCAACATACAACATTGAATTAAAGGATCAACAAAGATACACATACCTTAGAGTTACAAATGAGAAATTTCCCAGATTATTAGTTGCAAGAAGAACGCGGAATGGGGATTTTCTAGGTAAAGGAAAAATATTTGGACCATTTACAAAAGGAAGTTCAAAATTATTAACAATAGGTTCGTTAAGAAAATCATTCAAAGTAAGAATTTGCAATACACTACCAAAAAAAGTATGCTTAGAATATCATATAGGAAATTGTGATGGCCCATGTGAATTTAAATCAGCCCAAAAAGAATATGTGAAAAATATTTCGGATTTAGAATCAATTCTAAAAAGTAAACAACAGATGAAAGAATTTACTAAAAAATTACAAAAACAAATGGAAGATGCTTCAGATTCACAACAATTTGAAAGAGCCATAGAAATTAGAGATACACTACAAAGATTAGGTAGCATAGATTCAGGCAAAAAAATGGAAGATGCTAAAAAATCAGACGAAGAATATTTTGGAATAAGGTATGGAAAACAAGATGCCATAGTTATGACGTTTAGACAAACACATGGAGTAATCAGAGATAGTGAAAAATTTTCTTTTGATCTAATTGGAGACAATAATTTCACAAATTTTCTATATCAATACTACACAACACATCAAATTCCTAAGACTATAGTTACAAGTGAAGAGATTGAAGAAAAGCAATCACTTGCAGACGCATTAACAGATAGAGCTGGATTTTCAGTCAAAATCATAGTTGGGGTAAAGGGAAAAAGAAAAGAAATGATAGAATTAATTCTTCGAAATCTAGATTTGATTCAAAACAATAATGCCGCCCCAGGATTAGTAGAATTAAGAGATATTCTCAAACTACCTTCAATTCCACGCATAATAGAGTGCTTTGACATATCAAATCATGGGGACGAATATGCAGTAGGCTCCATGGCAAGATTTGTGGATGGGAAACCAGACAAATCAGGATATAGAAAGTTCAAGATAAAAACAATATCAGGTAGAGATGATTTTGCCATGATTAACGAAATAGTGGGTAGAAGATATTGGAGATTAAGAAAAGAAAAAAGTGAATTTCCAGATTTAATAGTAATTGATGGAGGAAAAGGTCAACTTTCTGCAGCGTTATCAGCTTTGAAGGAAGTAGGAATTGAAACTCCATGTGTATCACTTGCAAAAGAAAATGAAGAAGTGTTTATTCCGAAACGAACAAAATCAATACGTATTGCAAAAAATAAGGATTCAATTAAAATTCTACAACATATCAGAGATGAGACACATCGATTTGGTGTAGCATACAATCGAAGTTTACGTAAATTTAATTAGCAAAAATTATCTAAAGATATTTCACGTAATGGTTGTGCAGAAAATCCGAGTTTGTTTAAATCCATAGCAAATTCATCAACAAATCCATGAATTGTGTATACTTTTTCTGCTTCAGATTTTTTTACAAGCTCGATTAATTCATTGTAGTCACAATGATCACTTAGAGGAATTGAATAATCAGTTCCTCTTGAAAAACCAAATTTTTTTGAATTTGCCCAACCACTAAATCCTATTGTAATTACATCATATTTTGTTTTCATATGTTTAATGAAATTATTTTTTGCACTCATCATAGGAGCTACCATAACCCATGGTTTTTTATCTAATAATCCATTTGATTCAGCTTCAGTATGACCAATAGAATCTTTCAGAGGTACACCCATTGAACGATGTAAATCATTCATTTTTTTTACAGAATCATGATAATAGATTGGATCCCAATCACCAAATAATTGTGACAGTGTTTGGGCTTTTCCTAGTTCATAACCAAGAAGAAGCACTGGTTTTCCTTTTGAATAAAGATTTGCAATTATTTCATTTACTTGTTTTACAATTTCAGTGACAGGTGGTAGAACAAATTCAGGTAATCCAAATGTACATTCAGTGATTAATGTTTTACATTTTGGAATTTGTGCACCTTTTAGGAAACCACGATCCCTAGTGGATATATCACCGGTGTAAAATATATCATCAAAGAGAAGACCCTTCGAACCAAAAATGTGACCACTGTCAACAAGCGTGAAATTTTCAATAGAATCAGTAGCGTTTTTGAGCGTAAAACCACGTAATTCTGCAATTTTATCAGTTTCATGAGAAGAAAGAATCGTGCCAGTTCCGCCATTTGGAAGATGGTCTATGTGTGCGTGCGAGACAAAATGTACACCATCGTTTTGAATTTTTTTTGGATCTAGGTATACAGTAGAACTAGAGTTTGTGCATTGTATGCCATTTTTAGTTAATCTAACGTTTCTCACTATATCTAATCAGATGATTTTGATTATAAATTGCAAGTTTGATCGAATGTTAACATAGCGTTTAATTTATTCCATGAATAAAAGTAGGTATTGAAAAATCTGGGAATTTTGATTTCAGGCAGAGGTAGTAACATGGAATCAATTCTCAAGGCAATTAAAAAGAAAAAGATTCCAATCAATCCTGCAGTAGTTATTTCAAACAAACCCAATGCAAAGGGATTGGCAATTGCAAAAAAAATGGGAATTCAAACAGAGGTCATAGAGAGTTCAAAATACAAAGGAAAGAGGCTTCAATATGATAAAGAAATTATTTCGACATTAAAAAAATACAAAGTGACTCCTTCAAATGGACTGGTTTGTTTAGCAGGATTTATGAGAATTATAAGCCCGTATTTTATCAAAGAATATAAAAATAAAATTTTAAACATTCATCCTGCACTCTTACCTGCATTTCCTGGATTAGATGCACAAAAGCAGGCAATAGAATTTGGATCAAAGTTTTCAGGATGTACAGTTCATTTTGTAGATGAAGGAGTAGACACAGGTTCAATAATCATACAAGAAATTGTCAAGATAAATAATAATGATACAGAAAAATCATTATCTAAAAAAATTCTTGTAAAAGAACATGAAATTTATCCAAAAGCCGTTGAACTTTTTGCTAAAAAGAGAATCTCAATTAAGGGAAGAAAAGTAAAAATTTCAAATTAAGAGTCGGGTCCACCAAAAAAGTATAAAATTTTTAATTTAGTTTTATTTCCAAAAAAATAATGCTCAGTGTCTTTTGGAACAAAAAATGCTTTTCCTTTTTTTAGTTTGTACTTTTTGTTTTTTATTTTTAAAAATCCATCACCTTCCAAAATGTAATACATTTCATCAGATTCGTGTGGAAGCTGAGTATCTTCTTCACCAGGTTTTAAGACCAATACACCTGCAGCAAGTGTATCCTTATCAAGAAATGTATTGAAATATGAATTTCCACTATTTATTTTTCGAATATAATCATCGGTATTGTATTCAAACTTCATTTTATTCTGCAACCACTTGGAAGAAATTGCGCTGTGGTGGTTGAGCCATAAATTGACCAATTTCAGATGCAAATTTACTATGTTCTGGACTAGAATGCATTTTTTGGAATGACTCCATATCTTTGAATTCAACCATTATTCGATTTCCGCCATCACGTGATTCTAATAATCTTCTAGAAACAAAACCGTCAAATTTCGATAGTGTTTTATTTGAATCTGTTATCCAAGTCTTAAAATCATCTTTTTTCTCATCTTTGAGAACAATTTCTACAATTGCAACGAACATATCATCGACTTTTGTTAACCAAATAATTTCTTTTCGGTGATTTTCAAGGATTTATTATTAGCCTTGAGAATTAACCATCATTGACAGGAGTTAAAATTGATGGAATTGAAGTTGCAAAAAGCATCAAAGTAAAAGTAGCAGAGATTGTAAATGATTTGAAATCAAAAGGAATTTCTCCGTGTCTTGCAACAGTACTTGTTGGAGATAATCCAGCTTCTGCAACATATGTTAGAAATAAACACAAAGCATGCGAAGAAGTTGGAATTTTAACAAAAGATCATACGCCCCCAACAGACATTACACAAGATGAATTAAACAAATTAATTGAAAAATTGAATGCAGATGAGACTGTTCATGGCATTTTGGTACAACTGCCACTTCCATCTCATCTAAATGAATTTAATACAACAACACAAATTTTACCTGAAAAAGATGTTGATGGTTTAACACCACCAAATGTTGGATTGTTATCAATTGGAAAGGCAATGTTAGTTGCATGTACACCATCAGGCATTATTGAAATGTGTAAATACTACAATATTGAATTAGAAGGAAAAAACGTGGTGATCATTAATAGAAGTAATTTAGTTGGAAAACCACTTTACCATCTATTATTACAAAACAATGCAACAGTAACTACATGTCATTCAAAAACTAAAGATTTGAAGAAAATTTGTTTAGATTCAGATATCATAATAACAGGAGTTGGAAATCGAGAAATTTTCAAACTTACACCAGACATGATAAAGGAGGGAGCAGTAGTTATTGATGTTGCAACTACCAGACATGAAGGAAAGTTAGCCGGAGATGCTGATTATGCAGAAATTATTGAAAAAACATCATATGCATCACCAGTACCAGGTGGAGTTGGACCAATGACTGTTGCCATGCTTTTGAAAAATACTGTAACTGCAGCTGCAATATCTAAGGGAATTGACATCTAGTCCTGAAAAAGCTGCTTTACGTAAGCATCTTTTAGAAAAAAGAGATTCCACATCATTTGATTTGATTGAAATTCACAGTCAAAAAATCATATCAAAGCTAATGAAAACAAAGGTGATTTCAGAAGCAAAATCTATTGGATGCTATTATTCGATAGGAAGCGAAGTTCAAACGGTTGAATTAATCACTCATCTATTAGAAGAAAAGAAGATTGTTTCATTGCCTAGAATATCAAATGGTATGATGTCATTTAGAAAAATTGAAGATTTAACAAAATTAGAAAAGGGAGAATTTGACATACCAGAACCAAAAGATAATGCACAAGTAGAAGAGAAACACGATGTGGTTTTGGTTCCATGTGTGGGATTAGATAATGAAGGAAATAGAATTGGTTATGGAGCAGGGTTTTACGATAAATATCTTGAAAAGAAAAATTTAATTAAAATTGGACTTTCATATTCAAAACAAATTGTTAAAACAATTCCAATTTCAGATGGAGATGTCAAAATGGATTGGATAATTACAGAAAAAGATGTTATAAAAACATCATAAATTAGATAGACCCTTTTTCCCGATATCGGTTCTATGGTATTTGTTAGTCCAATGTATGTGGTTACATGCATCGTATGCATTGTTTATTGCATCTTGAAGACTAGAACCTAATGCGGTAACTCCAAGAACACGTCCACCATTAGATTTTATTTTGTCATCTTGTTTTTTTGTTCCAGCATGAAAAACAAATGCGTCAGAAGAAATATTTTCAAATCCAGTAATTTCATCTCCAGTAGGATATGATGAGGGATATCCTTTGGATGCAAGAACAACACATACAGAGTATTGATTTTTCCAAGAAATTTCAGGTAACTCGTTTAATTTTCCTTCATACGATGCATGAAGATAATCATACAAATCAGAATCAAGACGCATTAGTATTGGTTGACATTCAGGGTCACCCATGCGTACATTGTACTCAAGAACATATGGAATGCCATCTTTAATCATTATTCCAGCATACAAGAATCCCTTAAACTCAAATCCTTCATCACGCATTGCATGAATTGTTTTATCAATAATTTTTTCTTGAATTTCAGTTCCAAGCTTTTCATCAATTATAGGAGTAGGAGAATATGCACCCATGCCTCCAGTGTTCGGACCTTCATCATTATCAAAAACTCGCTTATGATCTTGACTCGTAGCCATAGGAATTCCTATTTTTCCATCACATAACGCAATGTATGATGCTTCAACGCCATCAATTCTTTCTTCAATTATAATTTTAGATCCTGCATCACCAAATGATTTTTTTATTAAAATTGTATCAATAGCGTCATTAGCTTCATCTTTATTTTTACAAACAATAACACCTTTTCCTGCTGCAAGACCGTCGGCCTTTATTACAACAGGTTTTTCATATGATTTTACAAAATCTTTGGCTTTTTGTGCATCATCGAATATTTCAAAATCTGCAGTAGGGATTGAATTTCGTTTCATGAATTCTTTTGCCCAAATTTTACTTGATTCTAATTTTGCTGCATTTTTAGTGGGTCCAAAAATGGGAAGACCTTTTTCAACAAAAGCATCAACTATGCCTGTAGCAAGTGGATCTTCAGGACCAACTACAGTAAAACAATTTTTTTCTTGAGCAAATTTTGCTAATCCTTCAATATCAGTAACAGATAATTCAACATTTTGAAGTGTGCCACCATTTCCAGGAGCTGCATATACTTGATCAATTTTTTCAGAAGTTGATAATTTCCATGACAGTGCGTGTTCGCGTCCTCCAGCGCCCACAACTAAGACATTAACCAATAATTATTGAACAAGATTCCAGTATATATTCCTCAAAGAGATTTTATATGAAATACCTTTTCAAACGATAGATGGAACTCGTAGAAAAATTTGATATCAAACAAATTGAAAAAAATGTTCAAAATGATTTGAAAGATAAAGATATTTCAAAATTAATTCAGGAAGATGAAAACAAAAAAAATGAAATAATGTTTATTGAAGGACCACCTACAATGAACGGAATTCCACATGCAGGACATCTAAGGGGAAGAGTTTTCAAAGATTTATGGTATAGATACAACGTACTATCAGGAAACAAAGTCATTTTTAATGCAGGATGGGATACACAAGGATTACCTGTTGAGTTACAAGCTGAAAAAGAATTAGGTATGGAAAATGGAAAAAGCGATATTAGTTCAACAGAAGATATTGAAAAATTAGTTGCAGAATGTAAGAATTTAGTTCAGAAATACCATACGAAATGGGTAGAAGTTGACAAATTAATTGGAATGTCATTTAACCAAGATAAAGCATACTGGACGTACAAAGATGAATTTATTGAAAAAGAATGGCAATTAATGAAAAAAGCATTTGAGAATGGAATAATGACTGAAGGTTTTAGAGTTGTTGCATACTGTCCAAGCTGTCAAACATCATTAAGTCATTCAGAAGTTAATCAAGGATATGATATGGTGAAAGATCCATCATTATATTATAAAGTAAAACTTGCCGAAGAAGAAAAATTTTTGATTGTATGGACTACAATGCCATTTACACTTGTAACAGATGCAATGGTAGGGGTTAATCCAAAAGAGGAATATGTTGAAGTGTTAGTAGAAGATGAAACATGGGTTGTAGGAAAAACACGCTTAGAAGAATTTATGACAGAAGTCAAAATTGAGGAATATGAAATTAAAAGAACATTTTTGGGAAGTGAAATGGAAGGTAAAAAATACATACATCCATTATTAGATGAAATACCAAAACTTGCAGAAATTTCAAAACAAGATAATTATCATGTAACGGTTGCAGAAAATTTTGTAGATGTTAATGCAGGTAGTGGGCTAGTTCATTTATCGCCGGCAAATGGTGAAGAAGACAATAATATTGCAATGAAACGCAAAGTTACAGTTTTCTGTCCAATTGATGATGAAGTAAAATTTACAGAAGATGCAGGAAAATATGCAGGATTATTTGTTAGAGATGCAGATGAAAAATTAGTTCAATCGGTAAAAGATAGAAATGCACTAGTAAAAATTGGTAAAATTAAGCACAAATATCCATTATGCTGGCGTTGCAATCATGGTTTAGTATGGCTTGCACGTAGAGAATATTTTTACATGCTTGACAAACTTGGCGATAAAGCAATCAAAGCAGCTGAAGATGTAGAATACTTTTTTGATCAACCAAAAAATAGATTTTTAGAAATTATTAAAGAAAAACATCCATGGTGTATTTCACGAGAAAGATATTGGGGATGTCCAATTCCAGTTTGGAAATGTAATGATTGTGAAAACACAGAGCAATTATTCTCAAGAAAAGAAATTGTTGAATCTGCAATTGAGTTACCAGACGGAGAAAATTTTGAATTACATAGACCGTGGATTGATAAAATCAAGGTCAAATGCAAAGAGTGTAGCGGATTAATGCAAAGAGAAGAATTTGTGCTTGATACATGGCATAATAGTGGTGCTGCACCAATAGCATCATTAGATGAAGCTACATACAAAGAAAAAATTCCAGCACCGTTCTTTACAGAAGGTATCGATCAAACAAGAGGATGGGCATATACACTTTTGATTGAAAATGTAATTTACAATAACGCATCAGTTTCACCATACAAATCATTTCTGTTTCAAGGACATGTATTAGATGAAAACGGAAACAAGATGAGTAAGAGTAAAGGAAATGTACTTGAGGCAAAAGAGCTTTTAGAAAAATATCCAGTAGATCTTGTTCGGTTTTATTTTATGTGGAAAGCAAGTCCGATTGAACCATTAAACTTTAGCACTAAAGAATTAATGTCAAGACCTTATCAAGTCATAAGTACATTATATCATTTACATACATTTTACAAACAAAACAGCGAGTATGATAAATTCAATGTAGAAGAATCAACTATTGAATGGGCAAAGAAAGAGAATTCACTAACACCTCCAGATGTATGGTTGTTATCAAAACTTCAAAGAATGATCGAAAGAACTACTGAAACAAATGACTCATGTCGATTTCATGAATCTGCAAAATCAATTGAAGACTTTTTGATAAATTCTCTAAGCCAAATTTACATTCCAATAATTAAATCAGAATTGTGGGATGAAGATGATTCAAAAAAGAATAGACGCTTTACAATCTATGCAATTCTTGCTAAAACTTTGAAAACAATCAACATATTGATTCATCCATTTGCACCATTTACATCACAATATCTGTACAAATCCATGTTTTCCGAGAAAGAAAATATTTTACTTGAATCATGGCCAAAGGTGGATTCATCATTAATTGATGAAAAAGTTGAAACATCATTTGATTTACTCAAAGAAACAGTTTCAGTAACATCTGCTGCAAGAATGAAAGGCAAGCTAAAACGAAGATGGCCATTAAACCAAGCTATGATTTGTTTAAACAAAGGAGAAAAACAAGTTTTAGAATCATTATCAGAACTTGTAAAGTCACAAATGAATATACAAAATTATGAAATTTTTGAGATTGATAATTCTGAAGGTATGGAACAATATCTAGAATTAAAAGAAAAAGGCTTGCCAGTTGTGCCTAAAATAGAGTTAGAGAGAAGCGCAATAGGACCTAAAGCTAAACAAGACATGGGAAAATTATTGAAAATGTTTTCAGAAACAGATCCAGAATTAATAATCAAGGAATTAAATGCAAATGGTAAATACACATTCCAAATTGGAGAAAATTCAGTTGTATTAGATAAAGAAGATTTCATTGTAGATTTTGAAGTTAATGAAAAATATCAGTTTGCAAAAAGACAGAATCTAATTGTTATAATTTCATTAGAAAGAGACAACGAAATGATGTCAAAAGGATTGATTAAAGATTTGGCAAGAAGAATTCAAACCTTAAGAAAAGAGAAAGGATTCAATCCTACAGATATTTTGGAAAGAGCATCAATTTTAGAATTAGACGAAGAGTCGTTAAATTTGATTAAAGATAAGACAGAAGATATTGCATTTTTAGTTAGGGTCAAAAATGTAGATTTTACAGAATCATGCAAAAACTACAAAGATGACGATATTGACGGGCTAAAAATAAGGATCGCAGTCGAGTAGATTTACAAAAGCTTGACCAATTGTTGAGTTAACAGGTACCTACGAGGCTTATATAGAAAATTTGCCATGGTATGGCATGGTGAAACAGATTAGTTTAGACACATGGTCGGTCCACCATTTACAAGAATTACTGGTAAAGGCTACAAATTTCATTAGTCAAACAAACACACCAATTGTTTTGTACAGAGAAACACTGGAAGAAAAAGAAGATGTCTTCGAAGAGATTGTTTGTACATTAACGCAAGATCACGTTATTGAACAGGTGATTGTTTCAGGAGGAATGGTCATTCCAGAGATTAAACAGCAGCTGGTATTTTCTACTGAGGAATTTCCAGATAGACTCTTGAAAAAGAGTAAAGATCTTTTTGGACAAGTAGTAGACTTGTTAGAAGACCAGTTTGAATAGCTAATAGGAATATAAAGTCCATTTTTGGACTGGATTTATGCGTCTTTTAGAATACCAAGCAAAAGAGCTTTTCAAGGAATTCGGGATAAGAACTCCACCTAGTATTTCATCAAAAGACATTGAAAAAGGAAGAAAAGATGCTAAAGAATTAGGATATCCATTTGTCATAAAAGTTCAGGTTCCGGTAGGAGGAAGAGGAAAAGCAGGCGGAATTCAGAAATGTAGCAGTGATGACGAATTTGAACTCAAATATCCTCAATTACTAAACATGTCCATAAAAGGAGAGAAAACTCGTGCCATCCTACTTGAAAAAATGGCAGATATTGAAAAAGAGCTGTACTTGTCATTGTTTTTGAATAGAAGTAAAAGATGCTACACAATCATAGCCTCATCAGAAGGAGGAGTAGAAATAGAATCAGTAAAGAATCAAACTATCCGCGAAGTTGGACTCGGAGATGTTGATGCACAAACGGCAAAAGAAGTTGCAAATGAAATTGGACTAAAAGATTCACAAGAAGAACAATTTGTAGAAATGTTACAAAAATTATCAAAATTAACTATTGAAAAAGAAGCAGAGTTGGCAGAAATCAATCCACTTGCAATTCTAAAAGATGGTACACTAATGGCACTTGATGGAAAAGTGATGACTGACGATAATTCAAACTTTAGACATGAAGAATTACAACAATATCAAGAAAAATCAGCTTTAGAAGAGCAGGCAGAGAAAAGTGGATTTTCACTTGTAGAGCTAGATGGAAATATTGCAGTTATAGGAAACGGTGCAGGATTAGTAATGTCAACGTTTGATCTTGTTACAGATAATGGTGGAAAACCTGCAACATTTCTAGATGTTGGAGGAGGAGCTACAACTGAATCAGTGTATGAAGCATTAACTTTGATTAGTAAGATGAGTAGAGTTAAAGGAATTCTAGTTAATCTCTACGGAGGAATTGTAAAAACAACAACAGTTGCAGAAGCTTTCATTCAAGCATACAATAATAATTTAATTGATCTTCCTGTCTTTGCAAGATTAATGGGAACAGAATCAGACAAAGCAAAAGAAATGCTAAAAGATACAAAAACAAAAATGTTTGATTCCATTGAAGAGGCAATAAACGGAGTAGTAATGGAGACAAACAAATGACAGACATTTATGAAATTCTTCGTGGTAAAAAAGATGCTGACGGTAATTATGAAAAGAAACCAGTTATTGTACAAGGAATCACAGGCAAGTATGGTTCAACTCATGCCAAACTAATGTTAGAGTATGGAACAAACATTGTAGCAGGAGTTACACCTGGAAAAGGAGGACAAAAATTTGAAGATAAAATTCCAGTTTATGATACAGTAAAAGAAGCAGTTGATGCAACAGGAGCAGAGATATCAATAGTATTTGTTCCAGCAAAATTCTTCTTAGATGCAGCCAAAGATGCATTAAATTCAGGAATAAAATTGCTAGTTGCCATTCCAGAACATGTTCCTATTAGAGATGCAATGGAGGTAATTGAGATAGCAAAACAAAAAGATGCAATAATGATTGGACCAAATACTCCAGGTGTTATAGTGCCAGGATTGATCAAAGTAGGAATTATGCCTGCAAGCCCATTTTCATCAGGAAAAGTTGCAGTATTATCAAAAAGTGGTACATTACTTTATGAAATTTCAAATAATCTAACTAGCGCAGGTTTTGGTCAGAATATCACAATAGGCATTGGAGGAGACCCAGTTAATGGAACACGTATGATTGATGCCTTTGATATGGTAAAAGATGACCCAGAATTGGAAGCAATGGTAGTGGTAGGAGAAATCGGAGGAGATTCTGAAGAAATTTTAGCCCAGCACATCATAGATATCGGATTTAAGAAACCAATTGTTGGATATATCGCAGGACGACAGGCACCAAAAGAAAAACGCATGGGACATGCAGGCGCCATAGTCATGGGAACATACGGCTCAGCCGAATCAAAAATATCCATGTTTGCAAAGGCAAACATTCCTGTTGCAAAAAGACCAGGCGAAGTAGCAGTACTATTAGCCGGAAAAATGAATAGCTAATAGAATAAATAGCAGATTTTTGACGATATACTATGCCAGTTGCAGATCCCCTAAAAAAACAGATTGCACAAAAAGCAAGACTTCATATGAAAATCTGTATTTCATGTGGTGCAAGATTAGATATGAGCGCTACAAGATGTAGAAAATGTCGAAGTACTCAACTAAGATTGAAAAATAGAGCACTGGGAATTAAAAAGTAGTTAATTTTTCTTAAACAATCCAGACAGTTTTGATGCCCAATTAGATGGGATTACACCACTACTCTCTTCTAAACCATCTAGAAATTCATATGTCATATCTCTTCCACCAAATCCAATTAACTTTCTAGTTTTCAAATCATCTAAGAAGAATTCTTTCCCATTTTCAAGTTTGAGTATTGCATCATCACTAATATCAAATCCTGAACCTTTATCATAGAAGCGGATCATACCACCTTCCTTTAGTTCAAAAAATACATCATAACTAACCTTAGGACCAAAAACAGAAATTTTCTTACCCTTTACAATTACATTATCAATTAGATTAAGTGCTAAAACCTCTTGAGCATCTAAAGAAACAGTTTCTCTAACATCACCTGCAATAATTTTTCCTTTTGGAGCCTCTAATTTTGTAAAATGTTCTTTTGTTATTGACATGCCAACACGACCTGTTGGATGTGGCACCTGCTGTCGTATTCCTTTGACATGACCACATACAATATCACCATTATCTACAATAATGTGAGAGCCATTCTCAATATTATAGCCATTTTCTAATGGCTCCATTAGTTTGAAGGTTCCTTGTGTTAAATGAATCAAAGTTTTAGAATCATCATCTTCTAAAAAGTACGGACTTGTCATACTGCCCCACATGAATACATGATTTGGGTGAGTTATTTTTCCAGCCCAAAATTTTCCTTTTATTGATAGAGCACCAGTTGGTTTTCTTTCAATTTCTATTTGCCCTAATTCATTTGAACCAAACAATCTGATTCCTGTAGTATCAGTTCTGTTTAGTGCATCAATCCATTCTTGTGCAACTTTAACTTCCCTTGCAACATCATTGGACAATAACGTATTTTGACGAAGACGCTCTTCTTCGTCTGTACCCCAGAAAAATTTTGACTTTTTCTTTTTTTCATCTAATGAGTCAGGAAACTTTTTTCCAACTTTGAGATCCTCAAATGCCTGTTTAATTATGATAAATTCTTCATCCTGACCACCTCTATCAGCATGATGAGTTAGTGCAAGATTTCTAAATGCACTACGAATTTCATTTCTTGATGCACCCTCAGTTATACCTAAAATCTCATAATTACTTTTTACCATAATAATTCAGAGTATGCAGAATATCTATAAGTTGTGTGATGGTTCTAGAAAAATTTTGTATATATGAAAAATAGTGCAAAACCTGTTAAAAATACAATACCACACATACTGAGCCCCTTAATCCATACAGAAGGTTGAGTGTCTTTAGGAAGAAACTTACCAATTACCAGTTTATGATTCAATACCGCAATTATCGGTGCGACAAGAAATGACAAAGTAGTTGCAAAGTCAACTAACTCCTTTAGCTTATCGCCAAACTGCATAATGATTAGAATAGAACCAATTGCAAGGATGCAAACAATTGCAACATATGATTTTCTCGAATCATCAGATTCCTTTTTTTGTAATAATTGTATGATTTTCTGAAATGAACGGGAATACCCATCAAAAACTGCAAGTATAGTTCCAAACATCACACTAAATGCAGATGCTGCGATTATGATATAGCTCCATTGACCTATAGTATCGGCAAACATTGTGACTATTTTATGGGCAAACATAGAATTGTTATTGGGCAGCGATTCTCCTGAACCAAAAAATACCAACGTACCCAAGCCCAAAAAGAAGATAGCCATTAGAGAGGTAACAAGGTAACCAATTCGAAACTCAGTAAGCGTTTCTTTTAGTTTTGGTCTAAACCCTGTTTGTTTAATTCTTGCAATTGTCCATAAACTATTCCAGCTTGAAAGATCTATGGCAGTAGGCATCCAACCCATTAAAGCAATTAAAAAGAAAATTCCAGAATCATTCCATAAATCACGAGGAAGAAAATTCTCATTTGGCTCTACCGGTCCATTAATCAAAGCTAAAACAAATGCAGTAACTGTTGAAATTATCAGAACAAAACCAATTACTTTGATAATTCCATCCAGAGTTCCAAATTTTCCAATACATAAAATGACTCCACATATTGCAAACAGTAGAACCATAGTCCATATTCCAAGAAAATCAATCTGAAAAAGATTTTCAAAAAATCCTGCTGTAACAAAACCTACAGCAGCTGTAACAAAAAACATAGAGCCTAAAGTAATTCCCAGATATAAAATCAGGAATTTTCTTCCAAGTTTTTCATATCCATCAATTATACTTGTGCCAGTTACATTTGCATAACGTGAACCATGTTCAAAGAAGGGGTATTTTAGAACATTTGCAAGTATAACAAAACCAAGAATCATGAAACCAAATTCTGCACCCGCTCGTGTGGACTGTACAAGATGTGAGACCCCTATTGCTGTACATGCAAATAAAATTCCAGGACCGAATGTTTTCCGATACCGATACAGAAGATCAGACATAACTAAAATTTTGATATTAATTACTTAAAGGATGAGTTATTTTTTGCGTTCTTTTAACCTACGTTCCATTCTTAATTTACCTTCATCAAAGCGTTTTTGATCCTCAGGGTTATCAATACGCAATGTTGGAACCGTAGTAGGCTTACCATTATCATCTAATGCGACAAAAGTAACGTATGCATTTCCTGTATGAACACGTGTTCCCTTTGCAATATCTTCTGCTTCAACATTTACCTCAATCTCCATTGATGATTTTTGGACATAGTTTACTCGTGCCTTTACAAACAAAACATTTCCAACAAAAACAGGCTTTAAGAAACTAATCTTATCCATACTGACAGTAACTGCATTTGTTTGACTGAACCTTTGTGCGACAATTCCTGCAACCATATCAATGTGTTTTAAAATTGCACCACCAAAGACGTTTCCAGCCGGATTTGCATCTGAAGGAAACATTCGTATAATTACTTCGGCTTTTGAATCATCAGGAGTTTTTTCCATTTTAATTTTATACAAATAGTTATGGTTAAAGGTTATTTTTCTAAGCTGGAACTAATTCTAGCCATAAATGAGACAGTGTTCACAATCACATTCAGGTTGTTCTTTAGATTTGAAAAGACATTTTTTGTGTTGGCCTGCCTGACATTGAACACAAATTTTTTCTAAATTATCAACGCTGGTATATTTTTTAGACTGGTCAAAGCCAAAACCGCCATCTTGTGGACCTACCATAAGAAACGTATTACAAACTACTATTTAGATTACTTGAACGCCATTCCAAAAGGCAACTCTATCTTTGATCTTTTCTGCTTCCTTGCTTGGTACAGGATAATACCAAGCACAGTCTGTGTTTGTTTTTCCATTCACCGTAACAGAATAGTAACTTGCCACACCTTTCCAAGGACAAGAAGTACTTGTTTCAGTCTTGTGAAAATATTCGTTTTTTATTGAATTGGAAGGGAAATAGTGGTTACCTTCAACTACTACAGTGTCATCACTTTCAGCAATAACAGCGTCATTCCAAACTGCTTTCATAATCTTAATTGTAATTTAGATAATTTATGCCATTCTAGATGTGTTTTGCAATCATTAATTTTTCAATACCGTTAATCTCATGAATTATGCCAAAATCATATAGAGGAAATTGTTTTTTATAGAATTTTGCAAAGGATAATGCAACTTCCTTGCTTTGGAAACTTGTTCTAACTCCACTAAGGCTAGTTTTGTTCCCATATACGTCAAAGACTACCAATGTGTACATTATAGATTTTGAATCAATTCGTTTTTTGAATAGAGTTGGAAAAAATGCTAGGAAAAACCCTGCTGTAACAATTGTTCCAAGTATTGCTATGATGTAAAAACCAGGAGTTTTTAGATCGTTTACCATACTAACTCTTCAGCTTAAGTCGTTCTTGAAGTTTTTCAATGAATCCACCAAGAATCAAGCCCAATGTTAGCCAGTAAACGGTTACTGCTACAAATGATGCACCTCTAAATCCGTCAACGAGTTCCATAGGTGCAGTTATCTCGTCAGGATTTTCAGGCATTATGAAAAATACAGCGCTGATGAATGCGGCATATCCTACAAATGCAAGAATTTTCTTGTTTTGTAATCTTTTGTAAACTTGATAAAATCCAACAGCACCCAATCCTGAAATTGCTATAAACGATAGGAAAAGAATTGAACGTAATACGACAGTTTCAGTTTCTCCGACAGTAGGAGGATTTGCAGGATACTTTAAGAAAGGAATTACAAAGATTGTAAACCACATCAAGCCAGATAAAACAAGTGTTTTTTTGACATTGTTTCCTTGAGGCAATACTTTTCTTGCAAAGAGAAATACAATTCCAACCAACGCTGCAATAGATGTTCCAAGAATTGCGCCTGCTAACACTTGACCACCTTTTTGCCAAACACGATATGAATTGTATTCTACCCAGAATTCAGAAGTATCTTCTTCTTCACCTGTTGCAAAGAGAGTTTGATTTTCAATTCCAATTGCTTGATCAAGATATGGTTCGACTATTGCAAGATTAATTCCACCATGGATCAAACCTGCAAAACATCCTGAAACTAGGACAATGATTATGAAGAGACCTGTTTTCATTATTAAGATACGGCTCATTTCATAATAAAATCCTATCGACATTAATTCTAATTTTTTAAAATTATTCAATGGATCCGGCGAGACTTGAACTCGCGACCTCTGCAGTGTGAGTGCAGCATCCAAACCAGGCTAGACGACGGATCCAAGATTATTTCTGATCGTGTATTATTTAGACGTTGAATGAATTTCAAAAGGTATAGAAACAGTTCAGTTTGAAAGATGCTGTGCAGAAATACAAAAACGGCATATGGGACCTTGATGATTTAGTTAAGAATCCAACTAGGCAAACGTTTGATAAAAAAATAAAGGAAATACAAAAACAGTCTGAAAAATTTGCAAAAAATAAATCTCAACTTAAACCAAACATGTCCTCTAAGAAATTTTTACAGTTACTACATGAAATTGAAGATATTACAGAAAAATCAAGCAAGATTGGCGGATATGCAGGGCTAAAATTCTCCGAAGATACACAATCAGATGAGGCTACCGCACTACTGAATAGAATTTCGCAGTTTGGCTCTACTATACAAAATAAAATGCTATTTTTTGATTTATGGTGGAAAAAGCAGGTAGACGAAAAAAATGCAAGAAGATTGATCAAAGATGCAGGAGAATTATCAGATTATTTACGATACAAGAGATTAGTTGCAAAATATGCACTAACAGAGCCTGAAGAGAAAATCATCAATACACTAGATGTGACAGGAATTTCTGCACTTGTAAAAATTTATGATAAAATAACAAATGCTTTCACATATACCGTTAATGTAAATGGCAAAAAAAAGACAATGGGACGGGAACAACTTACAACACTAGTAAGAAACAAGAATCCAAAAGTTAGAGAAGCAGCCTACAAATCGCTATTAACAAAATATCAAGATAACAAAGGAGTAATCGGTCAGATTTATCAAAATATTGTACTAAACTGGAAAAACGAAGGAATTGATATGAGAGGCTTTAAGGACCCAATCTCAATTCAGAACATTTCAAACGATGTAGATGATAAGACTATAGATGTAATGTTAGAGGTATGTAAAAAAAATGCACCAGTATTTCAGAAATACTTCCAGCAAAAAGCAAAACGTGTAGGAGTAAAGAAACTTAGAAGATATGATTTGTATGCACCATCAAAGAAGAGTGCTGCAGAAAGAAACTATACATTTGATCAGGGAACAAAGCTAGTTCTTGATTCTCTTAATCGATTCAGTCCAAAAATTGCAGAATATGCATCACGTGTTTTCAATGAAAATCATATAGACTATTCATTAAGACATGGAAAAAGAGATGGCGCATTTTGTAGTACTCCACTTCCATACATTACACCATTTGTTTTAATCAATTATACTGGAAAATCAAGAGATGTCTTTACACTTGCACATGAAATTGGACATGCTGTTCACAGTGTTGCTGCATCAGAGAAATCAATTTTAGTTTCAGATGCACCATTACCTCTTGCAGAAACTGCATCTACATATTCAGAATTATTACTTTATGATAACATTTCAAGTCAGATTTCAGATGGGGAAAAAGCATCTATGCTTTCAGATAAGATTGATGACTTTTATGCAACAATTGGAAGACAGTCATTTTTCACATTATTTGAAATAGAGGCTCATAAGCAAATTGCAAACTCTATCACAGTAGATGATATATCAAACATTTACAGAAAGAATTTGAAAGAGCAGTTTGGAAATTCGATAGATATTTCAGAAGACTTTGGAATAGAATGGAGTTGTATTCCGCATTTTTATCATTCTCCATTTTACTGTTATTCATACTCTTTTGGAAATTTGCTTGCAGTGTCATTATTCCAAATATACAAAAATGAAGGCGATGATTTTGTCTCTACATATACAGATATTTTATCTGCAGGTGGTTCACAAAAACCAGAAAAGTTACTAAAAGAACATGGACTAGATATTTCCAAATCAAAGTTCTGGCAGAGCGGATTTGATTATATCAAAAAGCAAGTAGACGATCTATCCAAATTATAATTAATTAAAATGTGGGGCTGGCAGCCCGAGCCATCGGACTGCCAGCGTGTTCCCCAACGGTTTGAATTCGATGTCAATTATGCAAAATTATACTAGTGATTTAAACGTTATAGAACAAAGCCGTAAACTAAATAAAATAATACAGGATTCATGGTACATGAGAAAAGAAATACTATCACTTGGCGTCATATTTGGAATTATACTTATCATGCCATTTGCAAGCGGACAACTCTTTGAAAAAGCCACATTTCAAGAAAGTGCACTTGTGATTTATGATCAACAGTATTCAAATTCAGTAGTAACTTCAATCGGACTGGAAACCATCAGTAACCAAGAAATAAAATTTACAGATGAACTAATCAAAAAAATTAATGATAATGAAAAGATTAGAGCGATAGTTTTTACAAATGCAGGAGAGTGTGTGATAGGAGTTACAAGCGAAGAACAATGCATAATGATTAATTTTGATTATCAACAACTGAAAGGTGACGGCGGAATTAGAATGGTTCAAGATTCTGCAAGAGCGATGGGAAATGAACTAATTGATCAATTAAATGAAGAACTAGGAGTAGATAGTGAATTTCATTCCACATTCATACATACAGTAGATGATGCAAATCTATTACTAGAAACATCAGGTGTAATTTCTGGAAGAGGCGCAGTTTCAGCCACATTTACAATGCCAAAACAATCCACTGATTTCTTGTTTGCAGATTTGGCAGGGAAATTAGTTAGTAAAGATATTAGAGATGGACAAGGTTTCTATGATATTTCAAAAAAATTATCAAAAAATGATGGATCCATAATTTCCATTAGTATTATCAAAACAGGAGATGAAAATTTATTCATGTTCAAGGTCACAAATGAGATAAAAGATGTAGCAAATGAAATTTCAAGAATTAATGTGCTAGAAAACTTTGGAGTAAATGAAATTTCACGCTCAGATGTGTTTGACGGAAAAAATGTTCCGCTAAATTCAGTCATTCATTTAGTGGTAATTCCAAGTGAGCCTGCAAAAATAGATGCAATAGCAACACATGCAATAACTGATTTAACCACATTAGAGAATATTTCAAAAAGAGGTTGGTTCTTTAGTTCTCCTGCAGGAAATTCAATTGATGCAAAATTCCTATTTGGTCAAAGTAAAGTTATTCCTCAAGATGAATTAAGAGTAGAGATAGGACCATGGGATGGAAACAGCGAACTGTCATTTTATTCAGTAGAAGACATTCCACAAAATGAGAAAGAAGAATACCAATCAATAGAAGACTTTGGAAAGAAAGAATCTAGTGATGATGAATCACAATATGCGGTGCTTGCAATTATAATTGTAATAGGCATTGGCGCTGCAATATTTTACCTAAAAGGATACAAACCAAAACGTTAGAGAATTAAACACGCTGCAGAGAAAACCGTAGTCCATTTTCCAGACTTGTCACCTTTAGCAGTCATTGTAATGTTTTGAGATTTGTAAATTTTTCCAGAAATTGACCACTGTTGTCTTTTTTCATCCCAGCTCTTGTCAATATCAAAAGGTATACCAAGTGATGATGCAAGCATTTGTGCTGCAATATCTTCAGCGTAATCACCTGCTTGTTTTTCATTTTGTCCAAATGCATCATATTCAGACAAGTAACCATATCTAGTACGATCCTTTGGTAACGCCAAGCCAACAGATGCAGAGATCATTCTGTGAGGCTCGTTTGTCTGGTTTCGAGAATAAATTGTAAATAGAATTTGTCCAGGTTTAATTTTTTTCAGACCTTCCTTTTTAGGAATTAGTTTGGCTTTTGGTGGAAAGATGCTGGAGATTAAAACAATATTTGTTCCAGCAATTCCTGCATCTCTTAATGCATATTCAAAACTTGTAAGCTTATCTTCATGGACACCAATTCCTCTAGTGAGAAATAATTCCTTAGCTACTAGATTAAGCATTCTTCGAATAATTTTATTGTGTGATTTATACTTTGATTTTCTTTAATGAATCAAGAATTTCCTGTCCATGAGATGCGACATTGATATCTCTCATTACATCTTGAATTATACCATTTTTATCAATCACAAAGGTACTTCGTTTTGCAAGACCGGTAATGTTGGTTCCAGCATATTTCTTGCAAGCAGTTTTCTTTTGATCACTTAGATGTACATATGGAATTTCATATTCTTTAACAAAATCAGCCTGAGAATCAACAGAATCTACAGATATGGCAAATACAACTGTGTCAGTTGCAGTAATTTCAGGATAAACCGAGATTACGCTTTTTGCCATCTCAAAGACTTTTTTTGAAGGACATGCAAAGAGATGGTTTTTTGGGTAAAAACACAATACAACATTTTTTGAGTTTTTGTATGAGCTGAGTGTGATAGGCTTTCCATCATGTGCTAATAATTCAAAATCTTCTGCTGTATCGCCTTGTTGAAGAGTCATGAATAGTATTAGAATGGGTTATTTATGAAAGTGTGCAATTGTGTACAATGGACATTTCATTTTTTGATTCAGATGCATTTCTAATTGGATACTATGTGTTTACGGTAGGGGCAAGTCTTCTTTTAATCAAGGATACAAAAAAACGCGTTTTAGATCTGAAAGCAGGTATAGGTTCTATCAAGTATGCACCAATAGCTTTTGGTATTTTAGCAGTATACGTTTTGTTTGTATTTGAATACGTTGATCAGATACCCATACTAAACTGGAGTTGGCTTGGCTACAACATTGCATTTGGGCCATTTGCAGAGCAAGGAATGCTTGGAATCATTCCATTTGTGCCATTGTTGATTTACATGTTTTTACACATCAACTATTTTGAAGAATTCTATTTCAGAAAGTCAAAAAAAATGGTTTTGGTATGGGCATTAATCCATATCGGAATGGGAATAAAAATACACATGGCACTAGTCTTGATACCAATTGGTTTTGTATTCAAGTACATTTATGACAAAAAAGGAATAAAGCATTCGTATGCAATGCATTTTGCAACAAATATTCTGGTTGTAGGAATGTTATTTCTTTCGTTTGTACTTTGAGTCTTTTCTTGGATCAATGTTCCTTACCTGTGTTAGATACAAGTATGTCATGAATGCGCCCAAGAATAGATTAACTACACCTAAAACTACAATCATGAAATTATTCATCGAACCCGGATCAAGGCTACCTCTCCACAAACCAAATCCAATACCCCAAATACCAACCACAGTAAATACAGCTATGAGAACCTTGAGCTTCTTTGGTTGGACATACTTGAGTTTCAATAAACAAACCAGAGTTTAGAAGTTATTAAATTATGAGTATAGTTTTGTTAAAGGCTCAAATGATTCCATATAATTAACTGAGAGAGTGTGGTTAGAACTCGATTTTCTGCCCATATTTTACATGCAGATCATCGTAGAGTTTTTTGCGTTCTGACTTTATCATTTTGTTTTCATCATACATTTTTGTAAAAAAACATCCAAGAACACGCTCATTTTTTTCATCAAAAAATCTTACACTGAAACTAGTTCTTTCAGGTTTTTGCTCTATAACAAATTCTGCATTTTTTATCATTTCATTATTGACATGCATATGACAAGGGCCATCATTTTCTCCAATAGTTATCCATTTTTCCTTTTGTCTTATGGAAAGCGAATTACTTCTCATTTCTATTGTGGCACCGTTACTTTTGACTACCATTAGTACATCATCAACTTTGATAATATCAGCAAGAATCTCCTTTAACATCAGTTTTTGATAGATTAGTCATTAGTTAAAATTTTATCATTAGAGGAAATTGTTTTTTAATTAGTTCAAAGGATCAGGATTATGAAATGTCATATTGAAACATGTGAAGATGAAGGAAACAACATCCATCCATGTGGAAACCATGATCCACCAAAATCATCATAATTGGATATCTTAACATTTTAAAACAGGAATTTCATAAAAAATACAGTGCCAATGTAGCTCAGCCTGGTTAGAGCAATTGATTTGTAATCAATAGGTCGAGAGTTCAAATCTCTCTATTGGCTTTTTACTTTAAAAATAATGAATTTTCATATGCGTTTGATGTACCGTCTCATATGGCGTAATATGGCCACAATGAGGGCAAGAAAATAATCCTTCTGCAGATTGTTTTGAATCACGTTCGATTGTTTTACCAGCAATAGATTCTATTGAAATTATTTCACCTCGGGAAATTACAGCAAAGTTACGTTGTTCTCCAATTGATTCTAAAAATTCCTTGATTGATGTAACCACTTCATTTGTATCTATAGTGCCTTCTTCTTCTATAGGAGATAATACAAACTCATGATACTTGATATTTGGTATAGCTGCAACATTATCTGCGACATAAATTAACAATTCATTTTGAATTGATTCAACTTCATGACAGTCAACTGTTATCATATATGAAATTCTGATTGGATGATTATAAAAAATTTCACAATTATTTTACGATATTAGAAGTTAGATTATAATATCAATTCAAGGGTAAAGATGTGATATGACTGACCTGTATAGGCTACTTCCTGAAGAGATGGAAAAAATGGTAATTGACATGGGATATCAAAGATATAGGGCAGATCAAATTCTAATGCCTCTTTATTTCAAATTTCCCAAAAGTATTGCAGATATCAAACAGCTGCCAAAAAAAATGATTGCAGAGATGGTCGAGGCAGGATATACGATTGGTTCTGCAAAAGAGATTCACAGAGTTACAA
This sequence comes from Candidatus Nitrosopelagicus brevis, assembly GCF_000812185.1. Classification (NCBI taxonomy): domain Archaea; kingdom Thermoproteati; phylum Nitrososphaerota; genus Candidatus Nitrosopelagicus; species Candidatus Nitrosopelagicus brevis. Next base: position 767,749 of record NZ_CP007026.1, read on the forward strand.
GCGAAGATGGAGATACTACAAAATTATTGCTTAACCTTACTAATGATAAATCAGTTGAAACAGTTCTCATGCAATACGAGTCTGAAAAAGAAAACGGACTTCCAAGATCAACAGTATGTGTTTCTACTCAGATTGGTTGTGCAATGGGATGTACATTTTGTGCAACAGGGCAGATGGGCTTTGAGACAAATCTAAAGGCAGAACATATCGTGGCACAGGTAGTTCATTTTGAAGAGATAATTGAGCAAAAAAAGGAGCACATTACAAATTTAGTTTTCATGGGAATGGGAGAACCTATGGCAAACTATGATGAAATGATTAGGGCTGTGAAAATTTTAACAGACCCAAGAGGGTTTGGATTAGGACAACGACATATTACAATTTCAACAATCGGAATCAAAGAAGGAATTGAAAAATTAGCTGATGAAGATTTGCAGATTGGTCTTGCAATATCTCTACATGCACCAAATAATGAATTACGAAAAAAATTAGTTCCTACCGCTACAAAAGATTCAGTTAAAGAGATAATTGATGCAGGGCATTATTATTTCAAAAAAACAGGCAGACGGGTGACATTTGAGTATGCGTTAATGGAAGGGGTAAATGATTCACGAGATACTGCACAGGAATTGGCAGAACTGTTACGAGGAAACGGATCACATGTGAATGTAATTCCGATAAATCCAACTGCTGGTGACTTTAAACGCCCATCAAAAAGTAGAGTGTTTGAGTTTAAACGAATTTTAAATGAAGCAGGAGTAAACTGTACCATCCGTATTGAAAAGGGCACAGAGATATCTGCTGCATGTGGTCAGCTTCGAACAGATATTGTGCAAATAAAGTAAATGAAAATAATCACAATAGGGTTAATCACAGGTTTGTTAGTTCTTACTGCATACATTGTCATATCAGATGTAACGAATTTTGAAACAGATGCTGAACGGATAAATTCAATTTATTCTGAGACAGAAATTTTTTCAGAGGCGCCATACAGCGGAAATACAGATGAAAAGGCACAGCATTTGATCATAATAGCAAAAGATTCATGGAAACCGGGATGTGAAGTAGATGATTTGTGCTTTTTACCATATGAAAAGACAATCAATGCAGGAGAAACTGTATTGTTTGTAAATGAAGACGAGTTTGAACACAACGTTAGACTTAGAGGAGACCCGAACTATCTGCATTTTCCAACAGATGTCATAAGACAAAATGAATACTTTGTTTACAAATTTTATGAAATGGGAGAATATCAATACCATTGCACGCTTCATCCCTGGATGGAAGGTGTGATTAACATCAGATGATTTACTATTCATAAATTTTCGATAGTTGTACTATATCGTTTTAAATTAGAAATGGGATAAATGGAAAATATGTTCAGTTACCAGAAATTTGCTGAAAGCAAACCAAAATTACTCATCGCAGTCATTTTGACAACTGTCGGAGCATTATCAGTTCCTGTATTGATGCCTCACATTTACCATGGCGCACACATTTGGCATCTGCTTTTACACACATCTGGAATTATTTTGTCGGTATTTCTTGCAATACTCAGTGTAAATGCATACTATAAGATGAGAACAAAAAAGATGATCATAACTACAATTGCATTTATGGTGTTTACAGCAGCAGAAATTGTTCAACTTTTAGACGCAACTAAAACTCATGTTTACAATATTTTAGAATCACCATCAGAAATAGCACATCTAATGATGCTTGCAATGATTGGATTACTAGCATTAGCTATATTTAGGAGGGATTGAAATTGGCAAACATGGAATCTAGAGAGGAATTAATCGTTTCAGAGATCAAAAGAAATCCTGGAATCAGATTTAGAGAAGTCATGGAAAAAATAAACCTCTCAAATGGCGTTTTAAGTTACTATGTCAGAAAATTAGAAAATAATGGAGTAATCAAAACTCAAAGAACAACACGAGTTTCAAGATTTTTCATTAATGACATGACAGAAGAAGAATCCAAAGTAGCATCACGTCTAAGACAAACAACACCAAAAGCAATCCTCGTATCATTATTAGAAAATGACACAATGGAGTTTCAAGAAATTGTATCAAGTGTTGGAAAGGCAAGCGCCACAGTATCATTTTATTTATCAAAATTAGTAAACGACGGAATGGTTGATTTCAAGAAATCTAACTTGAAAAAGAGATACTTTGTAGTAGAAAAACAAAGAATTGCAAATCTAATTACCGAATATCACCCAGATATTGTAGAATCTGCATCAGACAACCTTGCAGATATCATGTCTTCACTATAGAATATTCTTAAGATTCAAGTTCAGAATTATGAGAAATAGTTAGTCTAAGAGATTTCTATAGGATCTTAAGCCTCAGTATTCTCAATTGTTTTCATAGAAACAATAGAATCTACTGTATCATTCATGACAACTTCAGATATGTCTAGGATGTAATCTAAAATTCGTCTGTTTTGATATATCAGATTTTGATATACAATGGATGCTTCAGAGTTGGTTTTAGTTGATTTTACCAAGGCGTTTGTCTCATCAATGAGTGCCTCTATTTCTTCAGCATGTTTTTCTGCCTGTGAGTAGTTTCTCTCAGATATGAGAGTCATGGTTTTATCGAAAAGTTCGATTGTTTTTTGATATGTATTGATGATGTCTTTTGGGGTTTTTGAGATGTTTTTCTCCATGTCAACGACTACTTTTGCAATTGTAGAAATGTGGTCTGCAATTCTTTCAACGCATGTAATAATTCGTTTGTATCCAATTGCTTGAGATGTTTTTTCTAATCCTAATGCAGATAAGATGTTGGCATCATCTAAGGCCATAACCAGATTTCTGGTAAGATAATATGAAAAACGGTTAATCTCATCGTCCATGTGAACTATTTCTTGGGCATACTCAGAATCGCCTTTTTCAATTGCATGCATTGTCTCAGAAAACATGTTGGATGTTGATTTGAACATTCTGTTGAATGCCAACTCTAGTTTCATCTCAGGTATTGTAGAAAGCACCTTGATTGTTATTGATTCTGAATCAGATTCTATAATTTCAGTTCCTACAAATTTAGTTCGAATTAATTTCATGACCATAGAGCGTACATCGGTTTCAATTTTTGCTCTTGGGGAGTTTAACACCATGAAACTGTGCCCAGAAATGTATAATGAGATGATTTTTCGCTTTATTGACTCTACAGAGTCTGTTTTTTTAATTTTAATTTCAGGATATGTTGTTGATTCTTCTTGAATAGAATCAGCAGAAAGTGTGATGGAATTGTTTGGATTGTTTACAATTTGCATGGAATCTCCGTTTTTTAGATTTAGTTTTTCAATCCATTTTTTTGGAAGTGAAATTACATATGTAGAGCCTCCGCTGATCTGGATATTTCTACGTTCCATGTTTTTGGTCTTTGTAGACATCATAATTTTTCTTGAAAATATAGTGGATATAAGGGAGTAACATAGTTCCATGTTACAATAACAGAGTTATAGAATAAGCTACATAGTGCCAATAATTATCGAGTGACTGTAATTTGAAATTAATTTTACAAAAACAAATGAATTATGTATGTAAATGCAATTCCTAAACCTGCAGCGCCTGGAATTGTTATGACCCATGAAAAAATAATTTGTCTACTTACCCTCCATCTTACAGCACGTATTCTTCGCGCTGAACCTGCACCCATAATCGTTCCAGTGATTGCATGAGTTGTACTTGCAGGAATTCCTAATGTTGCAAAGACTGCAAGCATTAATCCGCCACTAGTTTCAGCTGCAAATCCTTGATACGGTTTTAATCGTGTAACTTTGACGCCTAAGGTTTTGATTACTTTGTATCCTCCAAAGAATGTACCTAATCCCATGGCCGCAGCTGCTGCAAATATTACCCATAAAGGCATTTCAAGTTCTTCAATCAATCCTACGGAGAATAAAATCAAAACAATAATTCCCATAGTTTTTTGTCCATCGTTTGCACCATGTGTTAAAGCAAACCAAGCTGATGAAATTATTTGTAATCGTCCAAATGTCCGATTCACTATTGCAGGTTTTTTTCTTGCGAAAAAGTAGATAATTAGTCCAGTTGCTGCAATGCCAAACATCATTCCTCCTATAGGTGCAACAATTATTCCGGTAAACACTTTGGCTAATCCGTCATATACTAATTTTTCAAATCCTAATCCTGCAATTCCTGCACCCATTATTCCTCCTATTAATGAATGGCTGTTTGAGATTGGTAATCCAAAGTATGTACATAGAGTACTCCATGTGATTGCACCTGCCAAACCTCCTATTATCATGTAGACTGTAATATCATCAGGACTGACAATTCCTTTTGCTATTGTTGTTGCAACTGCAACTCCAAAAACAAACGGTCCAGCAAAATTTGCAGCAGCTGAAATTGTGACAGCATGAATTGGTTTTAAAACACGTGTACCGATTACGGTGGCTACAGAGTTTGCTGAATCATTAAATCCATTAACAAAATCAAATACCAAAGCGATAATAATTCCAATAATCGCTATTTCTATCATATTTTTTCACTAGGTATATTTTAGAACAATATCTTCTACGACATCTGCAACATCTACGCATCTGTCTGATGCGGTTTCCATAGTTTCATAGATGTCTTTTAGTTTGATTATTTTTATTGGATCGTTACTTTCAAAGAGTTCAGATATTGCTAATCTGTACAAATCATCAATGACATGTTCGATTACACTTGTATTTCTACAATGTTCTATCATTAATTTAGGATTTTTTACATTACCTAATTTTCCTACCATGTATTCAACCTCTCTTGTTGCCTTGGCTAACTCTTCGGCCATTTGTTTTGTGTGTGGAGGTGATTTGGTAATTTTATAGCTGGCAAATCTTGCGCCAATTCCATCCATGAAATCAATAATGTCGTCTATCTTTGAAGCAACTCTTTGCATGTCTTCTCTGTCAAGTGGAGTGATGAATGTTTTGTTTAATTCTGAAAAGATATCTCGTGTTAGAACGTCTGCCTCAGTTTCAATTTCTGAAATGTGTGCTATCTTATCTTTATTGGTTGGATCATCCATTAATTCCAAAACTGCATCTGATGCTTCAACAGCTTTTTTTGCTAGATTTTCCAAAATAGTTAAAAGCTCTTTCTCATTTGATTTTACCCAAGAGAAGAATTGTACCATAACAAACGAAATGAAATTTTGGAGTTAACCCTGATCAGTATATTCTATATGGCAACTATATAGCAGACATGTCACGCGATCAAAAGATTTTGTTTATCAATCACCCATAAGAGTTTGATTTGATAATCTTAGAACAAGATCTTAGAATAACAATTTGATTTATGTTAGAAAAGAAGTTCAAACGAACATGAAACAAATATCTGAAATTGAGAGTGAAGTAGAAGAAGAACTTCCAATTTTCATTTGCGATGCTGACGAACACATGTTGGACCCATTAGAGACTATCAAATATTCACTAAATGAGATTCAGCTCACATATGGCTCTGTAGTGAAAGTTCGAGATGCACCTTAATCATGAAAACAAAAAATACAATACCAGAAAATAAGATTGATGAATTAAAAGCACTCATCGCAAGAAGTATTTTGATTAGAATAGAACAAAAAAAGATTGAAGCAAAGTTACATGAGATTGCAAAATATTATGATGAAGAATCACTCAAATCGATTTATGAACCAATTGGAGAATCTATGATGAGTGTAGTAGGATTAGATTTACCAAGAAAACATCCAAAAGAATCACAAAAACCAAAATCCAAATAATTATAAAAAAAAGGAAATTAGGAAATTTCCAGTTTGTCTAGGATGTCTTCAATGTCTTGTTCGTCTTTTGCTTCGTCACTTACCAAGTCTAATGCGAGATGGTATGTTATGTGGTCTTTTCCTTGAGTGCTGCTTGCAAGTTCGTTGTAATGTGCTATTGCAGTTCTTTCGAATTCAAGTGCATATTCTAATGCATTTCGCAATGTAACATGTTTACCAGGTTCCAAGTTTCCTAGTCCAGAAACTTCTGCCCAGTCTTGTGGATTGTCAGTTGCTTTTGCTCCCAACTGATCCAATCTTAATGCAACTTTTTTTGCATGTTCTAACTCGTCGTTAGCACTTTCTGAATAAAAATCACTGTGCAAGAATCCCAATCCTTCTGCATACTGGTCAATGTAAAACCAGTAATGAAATGCAGACATTTCTAATGCATATGCTTTTTTTAGCATTTCAATTGTACCGTCGGATGGTCCAGCAATTTCAATATTCTTTTTGCCCATAAGCCAAAAATGTAATACTAGTATATACGACTGATCCGTTTTGTTAAACGCCGTAGTATAACATTGTGATATTGTAAAAAAATTATTTTTCTAAAATATCATATGCAATAATTACAGATCTCTTTTTTTTCTTAGAACCCCATTCATTTTCTGTGTGTCCTAAATCAATTGAATTCATGTTTTTGAGAAGTGATGCTAGTATATACGACTGATCCGTTTTGTTAAACGCCGTAGTATAACATTGTGATATAGAATGTTTTAGAAAACATAGATCAAATAATATCAATTTAGGCATCAAGAATGACCTCTTGATTTTTATTTCCGCGAAAAATTTTTTCAAACATAACTAATGGATATTTTAGAATTAATCCAATCGAATCTGTTAACTCCAATAGTCCTTTTCTTCCTGTTTGGGATAATTGCAGCACGAATAAAGTCTGACTTGAAGATGCCTGAGGCAATTTCAGAGTTTTTGCCGATATACCTTCTAGCCGCTATTGGTCTTCATGGAGGAATAGAGATGAGAAAGACCGGTTTTGAGGAAATGTTAGTCCCAATGCTAGTTGCAATAGGTCTTTCATTGTTATTTACACTAAATCATTATCAGATTCTAAGAAGACTAGGAAAATTCAACATCTTTGATTCATACGCATTAGCATCAACTTATGGTGCAGTAGGGGCGGTAACATTCTCTGTAGGATTATCATTTCTCAAAAATCAAGGAGTTTCATCAGAAGGATATCTTGCTGCAATTCTTGCAGTTTTAGAGCCGGTTGCATTCATCTTGGCAATATTTCTTACAAACATGGCAGTATCAAAACAAATCCGTACAAAAAAACAGTCCATTTCAGATGATGAGGAATTAGATATTGGAATGAAACAGACAAAAACAAAACTTTCTCAGGTCTTAAAAGAATCAATTACAGGAAAGGCAATAGTAATTTTACTTGGAAGTATTGTAATTGGATACATCATAGGAAAAGAAGGCTTTGAGCCAATTAGCATAGTCTTTGATGAACTATTCACAGGTGCAATTGTAATTTTCATGATTGAAATGGGAATAATTGCAGGACAAAGATTGGAAGATATCAAAAAGGTAGGAATCTTCCTGACATCATTTTCTATAATAATACCAACCATAAATGGAATAATTGGAGTGCTAGTTTCAACAGCACTAGGGTTAAGTTTAGGCGGAGCAGTCATGTTTGGATTGCTTTTAGCTAGTGCATCATTTATCGCAGCCCCTGCAGTACTACGTCATGCCATTCCACAAGCGAACCCAAGTTTGTACATTACATCTGCATTAGGAATTACATTCCCATACAACATTATCGTATTACTTCCAATCATGTTTACAATATCAACATGGGTTCATGGTGAAGAAGCAATAGACTTATTCAATTATGTATCAAAGGTGTTCATATGAAACTCTATGATGTGAAATTACTCACAGTCACATGCGAGATTTTGGCTCAGAAAAATGTCATTGAAATTTTGAAAAATCACGACATTACAGGATATACCACATACGAAGTAGAAGGAAATGGTGCAAAAGGCTTGCGTGGTCAAGGGTTCAAAAATGAAAAAAATGTCAAAATAGAGGTAGTTATGAGAGAAGAAAAGCTATCAGGCGTTGTGGAGGATATTTCTAGAACATTATTTCCAGATTTTGCAATTATACTGTATGTCAGCGATGTAGGCGTAGTCAGAACAGAAAAATTCTAGAATTATGAGTAAAGATATACTATTTGTGTGCGTGGAAAATGCCGGTAGAAGTCAAATGGCTGAAGCTTTTTTCAGAAAGTTTACAGAAGGCAAGTTCAATGTAAATAGTGCAGGTACAGTTCCATCAGGAAATCTGAATCCAGTAGTAGTAGAAGTAATGAAGGAGATTGGAATTGATATGACAAATCAATCTCCAAAGACACTATCTCAATCAATGATTTCTAGTTCGTTTAAGACAATTAACATGGGATGTATGGATAAAGAATCATGCCCAGCACTTTTTGTAAAAGATGTTATAGATTGGAACATACCAGATCCTAAAGAAAAAACAATAGAACAGGTAAGAGAGATTCGCGATCAAATTAAATCAGAAGTTTTGAATTTTATTAACTCAATAGATAATGAGAAATAATGGCATATTCAAATTTACAAATTTTTACAGTTGAATTAGTTGGAACGTTCATTTTGGTAATTTTTGCCACAGGTTCAATTGTTTTGGATGCAGAGATGTTTAACGGGGAATTAGGCATTCCGTTTCATGCAGTTGCACCATTTGTAGCACTACTAATTGGAGTGTATTCATTTGGAAAGGTATCACTTGCACACTTCAATCCAGCAGTTACAATCGGGTATTATATCACAGGGCATATATCAAAAATTCAAATTTTGTATTATGTTGCAGCAGAAATAATTGGCGCCATACTAGGTTCATTGTTTGTTTTAACAATAATTGGAGATAAGGCAGACCTGGGTGCAAATGTACCAAACTTTGATTTTTCCATGCTTTTGATATTTCCGGTAGAAGTTTTGGCATCTGCGATGCTCATGGGAGTCATCTTTTATGTTGTGTACACAAAAGGGTTGAGAGGATTTAGCGGCGTAGCCATTGGAGGAATTGTAGGATTAGATATTTTGTTTTTGGCATTTATTTCAGGTGCATCAATGAATCCAGCCCGGGCACTTGCTCCAGCATTATTATCAGGAGTAGTAGAAAATTTGTGGCTTTATTGGACAGCCCCATTTGTAGGAACTATAATTGCAGCATTTGCATTTCGTGGAAAATTCAAGGCTCAAAGAGAAAGAGAAGCAAAATCCTGAAAAATTACTTTTCTTCAATAGTACATTTTTCAAGCTTTACTGAAAAAGATAATTCATAATCGTGCTCATCAGCCATTTTCATGAATGCGTGTATTCTGCCTAACCAATAGATAGTATCTTCCTTGTTTTCGGCCCAGACTACCTCGTTTATACACTCTTGCAAATTTTCTTCTAAGCTTTTCATTTTTTTAACATGCACATTCGTCTTTGGCATCTTCTAGATTGTCAAGATACATTCCTTCTTTTTTGTACTGTTCAATCACAGTGACATCTTTGCTTAGTTTTATTCCGATATTATTTGCAACAACTGCAAATCTCTGTTGGAATTTGTAAATGAAACAGAAAATCATATTATGAGATTGTAGCATTGGACCTGTTACATAGAGTCCAGGTGTTTTTGTAGATTCATCGTAGGAGTTTAATTGTGCTTTTCCATCTTCCCAGTCAAACAGTCCTTTAATTAATGAAAGACTTCCTTTGAAACCGGTAGCAAGAATTGGTTTTGTTTTTGAACGAAGTTTCTTTTTTTCTGTAAAAATTACATATTCATCATTTTCTTTTTCTACCCTAATCACTTTTCCAGTATGAAATTCTATTAGGTTGTCGGTATTGACTTTTCTCAATCTGTCTTTTGTGTATGGAGATATTGTTCTACTAGGATCTATGTCTTCACTGTTCAACAAGTTGTCTTTGTCAATTATTAGGACTCGTTTTTTTCTTGCTGCTAAATTAATTGCAGTATCCATACCGCTTTCATAACCACCAACAACGAAAAACTCATCACCTTCAACATTTTCCCAATTGGTAATCAAACTGTTGTGTGTACAGTATTTGGAACCTGGAAATGAATGGATTTTTGGATATTGGAATTCGCCTGCAGCCCAGACCACATATTTAGTTTTTATTTCTCCTTTGTTGGTTTTTATGGTAAATACATCTCCATTTTTTGTTACTGAATCTACATTGGTGTTGCCTTGAATTGGGAGCTTGAAATGTTCTGCAAGTTTTTTTAGGTATGCAGCATATTCTTGTCCACTTGGATGTTCTGTCTGTAATGTCAATGCAGGGGAAGTATCGTAGGTGATTGCATTAAGGTCTATCATTTTGAATGTGTTGCTGAAAAACGAAGGAGTTAGCAATTTCATCTGCTTTGGCCATTTAAGAAAAGAACTTCCCACATTATTACGGTCTAAAACTGTAAACTTGACTCCCATCTTTTGTAGTATAATGGATACACCAATTCCTGATGGTCCGGCTCCTACAACAACTGCTTCTAACATATCATACTTCACGCCTAAGAATATTAAAGTTTTTAGGTATTTATACTAATTATTATTAATAATTAGGCAGAATCTTAATATACAAAAATTCCTCAAAAGATCTATAGATTACGAAATATGAAACCCCGACCTTATAGCATAACAGGCAAATTTGTTGAAAAACTAAAAGCACCTAAACAAGATTCCACAGAAGAAGAAAATAGCCAGATTTATTCAGAATATGTTCCAAAATATATTCAAAAAGACTGGCAGAGATTTTTTACAAAACAAATCTATGCCTTTGGCAAAGACATACTTTACGAGAGAAATCTTTTACTGGAATACGGTTTTACCAAACAGAAACCACCAGGTGACGGACCAGGGACTAGCCAATATTCATTAACTGAACAAGATGACAAAATAATTCTTTGGGGTTTTGGAATGATATTTGCTACAAAAAATGATGCAGTGTTTTTGTGGCGTCATGAATTTATTCCAAAATTACTTTATGTTGATTCACTTCCATCTCAGGTATGGGAACCTGATCAGATTCCACAGTGTACAATACCAAAAACAAATGATGAAAAACGTTTGATGTTAAAATTACTTCTTAAATCAATGAAGTGGTTAGAAAGATATGAAGGGTGGGTTTTAGAAACATGTGGACAAAAATATCGTGATAAATCATTAAAGAGTCAGTATTTGCCATCCCCTATTCGCTTAGATAAAAAATGGTCTGAGCTGTCTCAAAAATTTCCAAAAATTTTACAAACTTTTGAACCACCAGAACAAGACTATAATGCAGGAGCATTAGAACCATTACAATCTAATCTTAAACAAGAGTCTCAAGGAACAAAGAAAATGTGTGGCGCATGTGGAGATTCATGGCCAGAAGAAGTAAGTTTCTGTCCATCGTGCGGATGGGAGGGTTTACCATGCTAAAAAGTTCTTCAACTCCAAAAATTATTGTAATCGGTAAAGAAGGAGTTGGGAAATCACAATTAATCTCATCACTTACTGGAAAGTATGCAGAGAGTAGTAATTTTAAAGGTTCAACTGTTTCAAAGGAATCTTACAACAACGATAAATTTTCTTTTGTTGATACACCTGGAATTGTTTTTGATTCCGACAGCGAAACAACAAAGATTGCAATTTCATCTATACATGGAAACGATTCCATATTGCTTGTTGTTAGTGCTGCAAACATAGATGACGATATTGAATATTTTCTCCCATTGATAAAAAACAAGAAAGGAATGATAATAGTAACAAATTGGGACAGATTTAATTCAAAAAATGAAGACATGCTTGAAAAATTACAACAGGATCTTAAGATTCCCATTACAGCCTTAGATGCACGAAGAATTACCGAATCTCAAAAAAGTGGAATTTTTGAGACATTGAATAATCCACGTGTATTCTCGAACAAAACAGTTCATACGGGAATCTCAATCAAGCCAAAATCAACAATTCTTGAGAAAAAACATGCAGGAGTCTTAATTGGGCTAGTGTTATTACTTGCTCCGGCCATATTATCGGTCATTGGAGCCAATTATTTTGGAGAATTAATTCATCCAATAATATCAGAACTTTTGAAAGGACCAATAGATAGTCTTAGCACGCTACCATCGCCATTAATGGATATTGTTGTTGGAGATTACGGATTCTTATCCATGGGCCCATTTCTTTTTGTTTGGGCAACTCCTGTAGTTGTGATATACGCATTAGTGCTTGGCATTTACAAATCAACTGGATTATTGGATAGAACATCTTTAGCGATTCATCCACTAGTAAAGAAAATCGGAGTAAGCGGAAGAGATGTAACTCGAATAGTAATGGGATTTGGATGTAACGTTCCTGCTGTCATTAGCAGTAGATCCTGTTCAAGTTGTACAAGAGGAACAACCGTTTCTGCAATAAGTTTTGGTTCTGCATGTTCATACCAATTTAGTGCATCAATTGCTGTTTTTTCAGCATCTGGCATGCCTTGGCTGGTAATTCCATTTTTGTTTTTTTTGACAGCAACAACTATTCTTTACACCAGAATAGTCAGTAGAAAGAAAAATCGCATCAAGTTAAACATGCCAGTAATCGAGGGACAAGTATTCTTTGAAAAGCCTAGAGCCAGTGCAATTTGGAGAGAATCAAAGTCAAACATTAGTCAGTTCTTTAAGATGGCATTGCCAATCTTTTTGGGAATTACATTTGTTGCATCCATCATAAGCTGGACAGGCATTATTGATTATTTTGCAGTCGAGATTGGGTTCCTAATGAAATTTTTCAATCTCCCGGAGGATGCATCACTTGCAATAATATTTGGATCTATTAGAAAAGACGGATTATTACTTCTTGCTGAACCTAACTTAGTAGGCTCTCTTTCAGCAATACAAATTTTAACAGGAGTTTATCTAGCAGGAACATTACTTCCATGCATTGTGACATTCTTAACCGTTATTCGTGAAATGTCATGGATGTTTGCAATTAAAATGGTAGGAAAACAAATCATTGCTGTTGTTGCATTTACATTACTGCTTGCACATTCAGATAAATTATTCAATGTGTTTCTTTAGATTTCATTAAAAATACAAATTCACTATATCAAATAAAAAAAATAAAGATTTTGTGTTATCAGAATGAAATGTTTTTGAGTTGTGTATCAGACATGGTAGCATACTCGTCAATCTTTAGTTTGATATCATCAGATGTGGTATCATCCATTCCAGAAAGACCAGCCTTAAATGAAATCTTATTTCCAGATACGTTTACGTCAGATATTTCCATATCTGCATAGACATTGGCAATTTCATTTACCCATTCTTCTGCGTTGTTAACATTTTCAGTTTCAAGATTTACTTGAATCATTGTCGTCATGTTCTATGATCGTAGAATATTATTAATAAATGTGTAAAAAGTTAATAACTTTTTCTTAAAATTTTTATCTTTCTTATTAAGAATCAGCAAATATGACAAAAAGTATCAGCTGTCACGATGCAGGAAAAGATTGTGGATGGTCTGCTAGCGCACCAACAGAAGATGAATTGATGGTAAAAATTGAAGAACATGTAAAAGCAGAACACAAAGAAATCGAGCTTACACCTGAAAATGTGGCAAACATCAAGACGCTCATAAAAGAAATCTAATCACAAGTTTTAAAATTATTTTATTATTTGTGAGAAATTTTCTATTGCTGAAATGAATTTTTTCCTTTCTGTAGGATTTTTTGCAAATTCAATCATTTCACACATTCCAAGAGAATCCAATATAGAGTCAAATTCAGGAATGTTTTCTTTTCTTAGCAATTGTAATGCATCCATGTTTGTAAGTTCTGCTCCTGTAGAAAAGCGATTTGAATAATAGAATCTTATTGCTTGTGATAGTTTTTCGTGTGCATCTTTGAAGAGATCTTCATCATACAAATGCTGTGCTTCACGTAACATTTCATGTGTCAAATCAACATAGCTTATAGTGTAACTATCATTTTTCACTATAATTGGAGTTTGTACAATTCTCTCCTTTGTTGTAAATCTTTTAGATATCAGTATTGCAGCAGCAATGATTCCAATTACTAAAGGAATTACCCATAACAGAGTAGTTTCCATTTCTCCAGATGGACGCTCTAGAGATACATTAGTTATTTGGCCATTTTGAAAGTTAGCAGATATTGTTGCAGACATCTCTTCGTTTTCATATGGAACAGATAACGATGTTTCATCATCAGATACGTCTAGAGAAGATGGTTGTTGTATCAGACCTTCATTAGATAATTGTTCATCGAAGTTTTGAAATTCAGGATTTTGCTGTAATTGTTGCATTAACTGTTCTTGAAGCTGCATTTGCTGTGCAATTTCATCTCTAAACTGTTCAGTGTTTTGCTCTACCAAATATGGACGCTCAGCAGGATTTAGAGGAGCATTTTGTAATTCAGCTGCCATTTGGTATTCTCGAAGTAATTCATCGGCTTGTTGTAAGAGTTCTTGCTCTTGTGGCGTCAAATTTGTGCCTGATTGCTGGCCTCCTTGTTGTCCATTTTGTTGAGCACCTTGCTGGCTTCCTTGTTGTCCGCCTTGCTGGCTTCCTTGTTGTCCGCCTTGCTGGCCACCAGATTGTTGAGAAGATGAGCCAGATTGACTCTGCATTCCAAGTGAATCATCAAATGCATGCTCATATCTAGGATTCATAGTAACGTAAACATCATCACATGAGAAATCAACTGATTGTGTGAAACCGGCATTTACACCATCATCAAGTAAGAGATTATATTTTTTCAGATAGATTTCTAATTCTTCAGAGGTATCAGGGTGTTGAAATTCTGCCAATGCAGGAAGCATCACATATCGTCCTAACTCTGAAAGAGGAACAGGTTGGTATGGGATGACAAGAATGTGGTTTGTAAATAATTTTTGTGGCTCACATACTTGATCAATTTTTTGAAAATCTGCACTTTGGAAACTGGATACTGTGATATCCATAGGAATTCCATAATCATTTGCCAGGATATGCTGCATGAAAACTGTATTTCCGTTTTCATCCATCTCTTGAATAATAAAACCAGAATTGATGGATAGTATCTGTGATGGTTGAGGAGCACCAAACCCTCCACCTCCAAATGCAGAGATTCCAAATAATGGAATTATACCCAAAAATAATAGAATGAAAAAAGTTGTTTTCAGTTAAATCACTATTCTATATTTGCCGTATACAATGTAAATATTAGCAGCTAATACGACTACGGCTGCAATGAAGAACCAGTCTTTGATACTTACTTGTTCAAGTTCTCTGTCAATATCGTCAGTAATTTCTTCAAAAATTTCATTTAAACTATTGTTATCAACGGATTTGTAGTATTTTCCATTTGCCGCAGTTGCTATAGCGATTAATTCCTTTTCGTTTAATTCTGCATACAAAGGATTTCCATAAATGTTAGTTCCTAAAAGGACGGGTTCTTCAGAGCCCATACCAATTGTATGGATTTGAATTTTTTTCTGAATTGCATACTGAACCGCCTCATTTGGTGTTACAACACCTGCGTTATGATCACCATCGCTTAACAGAATTACAACCTTTTTCTTGTTAGGAATGGAATTTGCCATATCCACGCCCAATACAAGACCATCTCCAATTGCAGTTGCGCCATCTCTTTGTTTTATTGCATTCAAATCACCAATTGTTTTGTCTTTGAATGGAGTGAGATATGAGACTGTTGTGGCACCAGATTCAAACAAGATAATGCCAGTATGATCATTTGGCTCAAGATTTTCTATCAATATCTCAGCAGCATCTTTTGCAGATTCCAGTCTTGTTGGAGGATAATCAGTTGCAGCCATACTTCCAGAGCCATCAAGAACTAGGACCACATTGACACCTTCTTTGATGTTTTCAAGAGGGATTCGGGGGTCTGCAAGCCCAATTATTATCAAACCTACAGCTATCAGTATCAAAATGAATGGAAGATGTTTTCTAAATTGAGATTGTGATGAAGCTGATTTTTTTACAAGTTCTAAGTTGCTAAACTTTAGTGAGTTTGATTTCTTTGTTTTTGTATAAAATCGATACAGGAAATAAAATCCAGGCAAGATAAAAAGTGCAAGTAAAACATACCAATATCCAAATTCGTATTCCATTATTTAGCGCCTCATACGTTGGTTGAAAAACTGTCTTAATGCAGTGTCAAAAGGAATTTGTTCTGAAACATTTACCATCTCTACCTTTAATTTTTTAATATCATTTTTGATTTTTTCATGGCTTTCAAGAGAGTTTTTTGTAAATGCATTTCTAAATGACTCATCAGAAGTGTTAACCATCAATTGTTCTCCAGATTCAATATCTTCTAACATCGTATATCCAATATCAGGAAGCTCGGATTCACGTATGTCAGATAGATTTACTAAAATAACATCATGACGATTTTTAAGAAATTTTAACGGTCGCAAAAAGTTTGGAGATATGTAATCAGATATTATGAACACTACACTATGTTGACCTAAAATGTGATGTAATTGTAAAAGTGAAGATTCGATATCAGTTTGTGCACTTTTTGGTTTGTATGCAAGCAAAGTTCTTAGCAATGATAAGCTGTGTTTTCTTCCTTTTCTAGCAGGAACAAAGTGTTCAAGTTTGTTAGTAAATATTCCCAGTCCAACATTATCATTGTTTTTCATTGCAGAAAAAATAATTGATGCTGCAACCTCATGACCTATGGATTTTTTACTTTTCATGAATCCAAATTCATTACTTGCAGAATAATCAAACATCACGTATACACGCAAATCACGCTCTTCAACGAACTCTTTTACATGTAATTTGTTAGTACGTGCAGTAACATTCCAGTCAATATGGCGAATATCATCGCCTAAAACGTACTCTCTTACCTCAGAGAATTCAATTCCTCGTCCACGTATTTTTGATTTGTAGCTACCTGCCATCATACCATCCACCAAACCCTTAGTTTTGATTTCTAATTCCCGAATGCGTTTTAGAAGATCTTTAATTTCAGACAATTGATTTCTACGGAGCTCGGACTTTTTCTAATATTTTATCAATTATAGCATCAGAGGTATTACCTTCGGCTTCGGCTTCAAATGTCAGTATTATTCTATGTCGTAAAACATCATGTGCGATGGATTTAATGTCATCAGGAATAACAAAACCCCGTCCTGCAAGTAATGCATGTGCTTTTGCTGCAAGAATTAACCAAATAGATGCACGAGGGGAGGCGCCAAATTCTATCATATCTTCTAGCTCAAGGTCATAATTTTTTGGATTTCTAGTTGCATCAACTATTGCAGATACATATTCCTCAATTTTTTCATCAGCATAAATTTTTTGAACAAATTTTTGTATTTCAAGAACCACATCTTTTGATACTATGTTTTTAGCAGTAGGTTTGTTTTCCTGAGTATTTCTTTGTATGATTAATTTTTCATGGTCTTTTGATGGATAGTTAATTATCAGTTTTAATGCAAATCTATCAATTTGAGCTTCTGGTAATCTGTATGTACCTTCACTTTCAATTGGGTTTTGTGTTGCAAGAACTAGAAATGGTTTTTCAATTTCAAATGTATCACCGTGAATACTTACTTGTCTTTCTTGCATTGCTTCAAGTAATGCAGATTGGACTTTAGGTGGTGCACGGTTAATTTCATCAGCTAGTATGAGATTACTAAATACAGGTCCTTTTTCTGTAACAAATTTTTCATTTTTGTTATCATAAATTTTTGTTCCGGTAATATCAGCAGGAAGTAAATCGGGAGTAAACTGTATTCTGCAAAAGTTTGCACCAAGAGTTTTTGATAACGTGTCAACCATTTTGGTTTTAGCCAAGCCAGGAACACCTTCTAAGAGAACGTGTCCATCTGCCATCATTGCAATTACTAATTTTTTAATTACTTCTTCTTGACCGACAATAACTTTCTGAACTTCATCTACAATTGTCATTATTTGTTTAGCGTATACTTTTGATTGTTCAGTTAGTGTTTGAATTTCAGGATTTGCAGAGTGATATGATGATTCTACAGTCATAAGTTTCACTCTCATTCTGAGTTTTGAATATAATAATGATCACAATGGATCTATCGTTGTACTATTTTGGAAATTCAATTTTATGAAAGAAAACAATATCAATATTATTTAATCATAAATTCTGATAATAGTATATGATGTTGAAATTAACAATCAAGGATATTTTGAGACAAAGAAAGTTTGGCATGATTGGAGTTATTTCAGGAGTAAGTCTTGGAACATTGTATTATTTCTTAACATTAGAAATGGGATTAGAACACATGGCAACAGAAATTGAATTATTGCCTATGTACATGGCAGCATCTATAACATTGACAGCAGTTGTTGCAATTTTAGCAGGAATTAACATTGCATTAGTAGCGTACAACATCAAAACACAAAGAGACAAAAACGTAAAGAGTGGCGCAGGTGCGATATTTGGTGGAGCACTAACAGCATTTACACCAGGATGTCCTGCATGTACAACATCACTGACTGCAGTATTAGGAATAGTTGGAGGATTAGCTATATTCCCATTGCAAGGATTGGAATTAAAATTCATATCAATAGGAGCATTGACATTTTCAATCTGGTGGGCAATGCGTAACATCAACAAAGCTTCATGTTGCGTAATGAAAGAATAATCATAAAACCAAATATATTCAAAAAATTTTAACAATTACATGACACTTGAAGAGCCATCTCCAAATTTCCTTCTAGATTCATTCAATGAAACGAGAAATACCACATTGCAGTTGGTAAAAAATTTAGAAAGAGACGATTTTGGAGTACAAACCGCAGTTTTCATGAGCCCTCCAAAATGGCATATTGGACATGTAAGTTGGTTAAACGAAATAGTTCTAAGTAAAACACAAGACAATTATCAGTTTTTTTCAGATGAGCTTTCTGAATATCTAAATTCGTACTATAATCAATTTGGAAAGCCACATGATAAATCAAAACGTGGAGTAATGTCACGGCCAACTGTAGATGAAATCTTAGAATATTTCGATGTGATAACAAATAGAGTTAGAGAAGTAATTAGCAGACCATTAGAAAAAGAAACTGCATATCTTTTCACAATGGCAATACATCATGAATGTCAGCATCAGGAGCTTTTAGTTTATGATTTACAACATTTGTTAGGAGACCAATACAAACCGACAAAAGTTAATCAATCTCCAGTTTCATCAAACAAAGAAAAGAAAAGTATCAAGATAAACGGAGGATTATACAATTTGGGATATTCTGGAAAAGATTATTGTTATGACATAGAACTTCCAGAACACAAAACATACCTGAATGATTACCAAATTGACAATCTGTTGACAAGTAATGCAGAATACTTGGAATTTATTCAAGACGGAGGATATGATGATTATTCATTTTGGCTTTCTGACGGCTGGGATATAGTAAAGAAAAACGAATGGAAGGCTCCTATGTATTGGGAAAAAGAAGGAGATGATTGGATTACAAGAGATTTTGCAGGAAAACGGAAAATTAATCCTGATGAGCCGGTTTGCCATGTAAGCTACTACGAGGCTGCAGCATACTGCAAATGGGCAAACAAAAGATTACCAACAGAGGCAGAATGGGAAAAGGCTGCACTTTGGAATGATGAAAAGGAAGTTAAGACAATTTTTCCATGGGGAAATGAAAAACCTACAGAATTACATGCAAACCTGTTAGAGTCAAGCATTTGGAATTGCAGTGATGTGGGAGCATATGAAGATGGAAAAAGTAGTTACGGATGTTATCAAATGATAGGAGATGTTTGGGAATGGACATCATCAGAATTTATGGGATACCCAGGTTTCAAAAGTGGATTTGACGAATATAATGACAAGTGGTTTACAAATCAGAAAGTTTTACGCGGAGGATCTTTTGGAACTCCATCAAGATCAATTAGAGGATCCTACAGAAACTTTTTCAGACTGGATGAGAGATGGTTGATTTCAGGCTTTAGATGTGTAAAAGACATCTAGATTTTTTTTCCCAAGACAAGAGCAAAGTACTTTCGTGAATCAAACCACATTTCTAATTTTTCGAAATTTGATTCCTTTAGGTATGATTCTATTTGAGAAATAGAGAATTTGTGTGAATTTTCAGTATGAATTAGCTCATCTTTTGAGAGAGTTATTGATAGATCAGATTTTGGTATTGTAATTGATTGTTCAGATAGTGAACGAAGATACATTTCAATCCGACCTTTTTGCTCGTCATAAACTGCATGATGTTCAAAATTTTCGAGATTGAAATCTGCACCAAGTTCTTCATTAATTCTTTTTAGAACATTAAGATTGAATTTTGCAGTTGTTTTTTGAGAGTCATTGTATGCATTGTGTAGTACTTCATGATCTTTTTTGAGATCTAATCCAATTAGGAATAAATCATCAGATTTCATCAAGGTGTTAATTCTCTGAAGGAACTTCATACCCTCATTATGATCAAGATTACCAAAGCTTGAGCCAAGAAAGGTAATCAAGTTAGGTTTGTCGTCATAATGTTCAATGAAGTCAAGACCTTTTTCATAAGTGTCAACAACACCGGTAACTTTGAGATTCTCATAATCCATGCAGAGACTTTTAGCACTTTGATCTAAAATTTCTGAAATGTCTATTGGGAAATACTGAAGATGTTTCTGAGATTTGAATAAAACGTCAATTAAGAGTCGAGTCTTTACTGATGAACCGCTTCCTAATTCCACTAAATGAAATTCATTTGAGAGGTATGGCAGTAGTTTTTTCTCAATACTTTGTAATATTTCAGTTTCAGAATTGTATGGATAATATTCTGGGAGAGTGCATATTTCATCAAAAAGTTTTGAACCATTTTCATCATAGAAGAACTTTGGACTGATTGATTTTTTTGGTTCTTGAAGTGAACTGCGAATTTCCTCAGCAAAGGTTACAGTAGTACTAGTTCTAGTTGGTTTGAAATATGTTAAATTATCCTGAATTAGGTGAGATTGATATCCCAATAGCTCCTGTTTAGATTTACTCATCATATTTTGACGATTTTTGTTTTGCATAAATTTCTTATCCCAGTTGAATATAATACCAATGATGGAAGAAATACTAAAAATTGAAAATCTGACCAAAAAATTTCAGAAAAAAAACTTTTTTTCATCAGATTCAAATGAAGTTATTGCAGCAGATGCGGTAAATTTTTCTCTAAAACAAGGAGAAATTTTAGCTATAGCAGGACAGTCAGGTTCTGGAAAATCAACTATTGCAAAATTAATTTTAAGAGCCATCAAACCAGATTCAGGAAAAATTTTTCATAATGAAAAAGAGATTAAAGATAATTCAGATGAATTAAAAAAATTCAGAATGAAATGTCAAATGATTTACCAGGATCCGTATGATTCGATAAATCCAAGAATGACAATTTCAGATATAGTTAGTGAGCCATTAGAGATTCATAATTTAGGTACAAAAGATGAAAGAAAACAAAGGGTGATTGAGACATTACAAAAAGTAAAACTAGAACCTGCCGAAGAGATTGCCAAAAAACATCCACATATGTTGTCAGGAGGCCAGAGACAAAGAGTCGTAATTGCAAGAGCAATTGTAGTTGAGCCTGAAATTATCATTGCGGACGAACCAGTATCAATGCTAGATGTTTCAATTCGTGCAGAAATTCTAGAGTTAATGAAAGAGATTCAAAAAGAGAACAATATTTCGATGATATACATTACACATGATCTAGCTACTGCAAAACATTTTGCAGATAACATCTTAATTTTAAAATCAGGAAAAGTAATGGAAATTGGAACAATTGAAAAAGTGTTATCAAATCCAGAAAACTCTTACACAAAAGCACTGATTGCTGCAGTTTCAGAACCGGATCCAAAAAATCTCTATAAAGAAAAGAAAATTTTATTTGAATAATTTATGAAAGGTTTGAATCACTACTTGAAGATGTGAGTTTTGGTTTTCGTTTTTGGTAGGCTTTGTAGACAAGTCCTGTTATAATCATTAATGCTGCAGTTAATCCAGACCACAAAACAAAAGGAATAACATCTGTATCTGCCATAATTAGTCTTAATTTACACCAAGATAAACATGTTAAGAAAATAATTGATTGTGTAGATTATAATATTCAAAAAAATAATCAATTTAGTTGGAAGAATTAAATTTTGATGTAGTGGTAGTTGGAGGAGGTCCTGCAGGTTCATCTGCAGCACATATGGCTGCAAAAAGTGGCTGTACAGTTGCATTAATTGAAAAAGAAAAAGAAATAGCACAGACAGTTAGAACAAGTGGCGTAACATGGATTTCAGATATTAAAAAATTTGGCATTCCCGAAGAATGTTACAATCCAATAAAGAAATTTTCTTTCTGTTCACCAAAAAATTCTGTTAAAATTTCAGGTGAGATTGCAAAGGCTGCAGTATTAGATGTAAGAAAAACATACAGATTCCTAGCAAATAGAGCAAAAACATCAGGAAGTGAATTATTTACAAGCACAAACGTTACAGAAGTTTTGAAAGATAATACAGGAAAATGTGTGGGAGTTATTGCAAAATCAGATGGTAAACAAATTCAGTTTAATTCCAAAGTGGTAATAGATGCAAGCGGATTTGTTTCAGTTATTGCCAAAGAACTAGGCTATGTCACTCAATGGAAAAAGTTTGGTGCAGGTGCAGAGTTTGAGGTAAAGACAGAAAAATTAGAACATGATAATTGGTGGCTAATGGTAGGACAAGAATATTCACCAGCAGGATATGCATGGATTTTTCCAACATCAAAAGATACTGCAAGAATTGGAGTAGGGATTGGAAAGCCTGATTCAGATGTAGATCCAACTGTAAGATTAAACGAGTTGTTAGAAAAGAAATTGGGTCCTATCAAAGATTTAGGAAATATTGAAAAAATAGAATTCCATTATGGTTTGATTCCAAATGATGGACTATCGAGAAAAACAGTTTATGATAATTTAATTCTGGTTGGAGATTCTGCAGGTCAAGCAAATCCTCTAGTGTTAGAAGGAATAAGATACGCAATTAGATTTGGAGAAGTTGCAGGTCAAGTTACAGCAGATGCAATAAAAAATGGAGATACAACAGAGGCATCGCTAAACCCATACGAAAAAGAATGGAAAAGAGCTATCGAATCAAAAATTAATTCTGCAGGAAAAGTGCAGAACAGATGGGTAGGATTAACAGATGATGAATGGGATAAGGAATTAAGCATAATTGAAGAGTTAACAGCAGATGAGTTTCTAGATTTCATTCGTGCAGATTTTGGAGTATCAAAAATGGTAAAGCTTGCAACACATCATCCAAAGATGATTGTAAGACAGCTATTCAATATGGTCAAAGGTACATAGTCATAATCAGATAGAGGCAAGGCTTTATTCATCTACATTTTGCGGAAGTTGTATGACATTTGAAAAATCTGAATCAGGATTAGTTCGTAGCTTATCGCTAAAAGATTCAATCATGATTGGAGTGGCATCCATGATTGGAGGCGCCATTTTTGTCCTAGTTGGACCAGGTATGGCACAAGCCGGTGCTGCATTAATGATTGCATTTTTGCTTAATGGAATTATTACAGTTTTTACAGCTTTGACATATGCAGAGTTGGGTTCTGCATTTCCTGCAACAGGAGGAGGTTACAAATGGGTAAGAGAAGGATTACCAAGGCCTAATGCATATCTTAGCGGATGGATGGCATGGTTTGGACATACTATTGCAGGAAGTCTTTATGCAGTTGCATTTGGTTCATTTTTTGCCCATCTTCTAAAAACATCAGGAGTAATTGGTGATGATACAGGAATTCCGGTAGATAAAATTCTAGCAGTGATTGCAATTATTATATTCACATTTGTTAATGTCAGAGGTTCATCAGATACTGGAAAGGTTGGTAACGCAATTACATTTACACAGTTAGCAATTATTGGAATACTAATTGTTGCAGCAATTGGTGCAATGATGTTTGCAAATCCAAACTGGTCTGATAACTATACAGATTTTCTTCCTAGCGGCGTAGCAGGATTAGCATTGGCAATGGGATTAACATTCATTGCATTTGAGGGCTATGAGATAATTTCACAAGCAGGAGATGAGATAAGAAATCCAAAAAAGAATATTCCGCGGGCGATTTTAATTTCTCTTGGAATTGTAGTTTCAGTTTACATTTTGTTTACGTTTGTTTTCATCGGAGGATTAAACGAATCAGTAATTGGAATGCCCGCGTGGGAGTTTATTGGAAGTTTTGGGGAATTAGGAATAATTGAAGCAGCAGATCAGTTTATGCCATTTGGGGCATTAATTGTTCTAGCAGGAGGCCTAGTATCTACACTTTCTGCATTGAATGCCACAACATTTGCTGCAAGTCGGGTTAGTTTTGCGATGGGTACGCAGTATAATCTTCCATTTGTATTTAGTAAAATTCATCCAAAGTATAGAACACCATTCGTTGCAACAATTGTTTCAGGAATAATCATGCTAATTCTGGCAGTATCTATGGATTTGACAGCAATTGCATTTGCTGCAAGTGTGATGTTCCTATTTTTATTTACTCAAGTGAACTTGGCATCAATTACAATTAGAAGATTGTACGCATCAACTGTAGAATATGGATTCAAGACGCCTCTCTTTCCGTTGATTCCGATAATAGGAATTGTGACAGCAATGGGTCTTTCCATTTACTTGCTGTTTACACATCCAGAAAGTTGGTTAATAGCTATTATCTGGATAGCAATTGGTTTTGTTATTTACAAATTTTACACATCAAAAAAAGAGTTAGAGCATAATGCACCGTTAGTTTTTACGCAGGGACCAAAGTTACGAAAAAAATACAGAGTACTGATGGTTTTTGACAAACGTTCTGCAGCAAAAATGTACAAGATGGCAAGATCAATTGCAAAAGATAAGGATGGAGAAATTACGGTTTTAGATGTAGTAAATGTTCCACGACAGACACCATTATCATTAACACATGGATTTGGAGACAAGGGATTAAAGGCAATTGAAGAGTTCAAGAGAGAAATTACAGGTTCTTTGAGAAATAGATACCTAGTAAGATTAGCACATGACCCAACTGAAGCAATTTTACAAACTACAGAAGAACAAGATATCAATACGCTATTGATTGACTTTGACTTTTTGAAAAATAATAGAAAATTGCTTTCACTTACAACATGTGACATTATCGGAGTTAGGTTAAGAAAAACATTTGATGAAGATATGAAAAATATTGTTGTTGCATACGATAAAGGAAGGCATAGTGACTTGGGATTAGAAATTGCCAACTCATTTCAAAAAATGGAGGAATCAAAAATTCGTATTATTAGAGGAGTTATTGAAGATCCAAAACAGGAAACAGAAATTGTTAACAGAATTAATGAAAAAATGTTTGAATTGGAATTACCGAAGATTCAGTTTGAGAAAGTTTATTCAGATTCAAACATCATAACAGAACTACTAAAGAATTTCAAAAAAGAAAAGAATGCCTTGTTGATCTTAGGAGCTGGTAACCAAACGGATACCGCATTTAGCCCAAAGACTTTGAGCATTTTAGATAAGAGCGGAAAATCTGCAATAGTGGTTAGAAATCATAGGTTCTCAGAAGTTCATGCAAGGTCTTTTGCAAATTTCATTATGCCAAAAATCATCCAGGTGAAATTCATCTATCAGATTTACGTCAATATCATGCAGAAAATTTACACCATGAGAGCAAAATCACACAAGGAACGTGATGATGACGATTATTTTAACGCCTAATTTTTTAGATATCTTGAAATAACTGATTAACTTTTAGGAAAATTACAAGTGCGAGCTGGTGCACAGTGCTGTTACGACAGAGGAAACTCCTCTCTCCTTGCAGAAATTGTGGTCCGGAGATGGGCAATCAGAGATGGTTGGCAACAGAGCAGAAAAAAATCTCTCTTGGAGTGTACGATGAGGACAAAATCTGAGATTTCCAAAAAGAGAATGAGAAATCTGACCCACAAGGAGCAAAGCCAAACAGAACTATAGAATTCTGCATCTGGTTCAGGTAGGCTGCAAAGCGGAATAATGTGTAAAACAGAAAGAGGGTTACGGCCAGCACGCACTATTATTCTGGAGACCAACCTTTTGGCATTGAGCCACGGTCAGATGCACTATCATCAGATTTTGTTTCTTCTGCTGGTGCTGGTTCAGTTTTTGTTTCTTCTGCTGGTGCTGGTTCAGTTTTTGTTTCTTCTGCTGGTGCTGGTTCAGTTTTTTGTTCAACTTGTGGATTTTCGTCATAAACACTTCTGTGATGTTCGTAATCATCAGATTTTAGATGTGCTTCACCTCTGTTAGTTTTGTAACCACCAGAGCCTGTACTTGTATCTGCACCAACTAATTGTGAAGGATCAATACCTGTTTGTACATTTCCGGCTTTGATATCACCTTTACGTTTCTTCTCACTAACAATAAAGACTGCAATTCCACCGATACCTGCCATTCCAGCCATTCCGTAAATGATCATGACAGGGAATTGACCAGTAGATGTTGTTGCAAAGCCTTCAGGTGCTTCAGGATAAACACCGACAACTTCAGTATTATCTAAAACGTCAATGTTTGAAAATCCTGCAAAGAAAATGTTTGCTGCATCTGCAGATTCAATTGTTCGTAAATCATAAGTTGTATCAGTAGTAAATGATGCTGCAAATTCTTTTTCTGTTTGAATTCCTTCTCTGAGACTACTCTCTCCCATTGTGTAAGATGACCAAACAACTCCTGCTAATTCATCATACATTCCGTATTGTGAAGCATCTACATTGATTCCAGTTGGGTCAAATAAGAAGTGCCAGTTGCCTAATGGTTGTGCTTTAATTCCACTTGCATCCATGATTGGAGCATTCAATAATGTTTCAGCTTCACTTCCCAAGATTGCAGAATGTAATCCTGGTGCAACATCAGCAATAAATGAGATTGGTAAGTTAATTTCATGAGGAATTCCTTTTGCATTAACAGTAACTTCATCAGGAACGGCTAGTCCTCTCCAGTTCATATCAACTAAACCAGAGTTTCCGCCAGAAGATTCACGAAGTACGTGATTTGTAATTGACATAGTTAGAATGATTTTATAATCAATAGAGGTGTTTAAGCCACGACCGGTTAATTTAGTATCATAATCAATTTGAACATCAGTTATAGCAGCTGAACTTCCTAATTGAGATATTTGGTAATTAATTCTATCACGTAACTCGTTTACTCCAGGATCAGTAGAGGTTACAGTGAAGGTTTTTGCGAATTTTTGGCCTCTAAGTTCATCTGCAAGCATTCCACCCTGATCATAATTGATAATCACAGTTCTCTGGAATTTTATCTCAACTTCATCAGTTGCACCTGGTTCAACCCATGTTCTAAATTCCATTTGTGCTGCAAAAGCAGGACCTACAGTAGATGCTAGCATAATTACTGCCAAAGATGCTACTAAGATTCCTGTACGAGACACGTAGCGATTTTTTTACTCTTAATAATAAATCTAACTTAGAGGATAGTTTTTTGCGATCATTTGGAAGAAGTAATATGTAGTCATTGTTTTGGGAGTTTCGTAAACAATTATGATTACAATATTGGCTGGCGGCACAGGTTCTATCAAAATGGTTAGAGGATTTGCAGCACATGATCAAGAGGTTACAGTAATTAGCAATGTTGGAGACAATTATTGGCTATATGGAATGTATGTGTGTCCAGATATTGACACAATAATTTATGGATTATCAGGAATTTTAGATGAAGAAAAAGGATGGGGCGTAAAAAAAGATACTAACAATTTCCTAAGACAAATGGAAGTTTTCGGAGAAGAAACATGGTTTAGAGTTGGGGATAGAGATGCAGCTACACATCTAACAAGAACTAACATGTTAAAGAATGGAAAAAATCTTTCAGACATTACACAATGGATGTGTGAAAAATTTGCAATAGAATCCAAAATTATTCCAATTACAGACAATACAGTTGAAACAAGAATTACAGCAAACGGCGAAGATTTGCATTTACAAGAATTTTGGGTAAAACATAGAGGTAGAGGAACTATTGAAGGAATTCAATATGTTGGAGCAGACAAAGCAAGACCAAATCCAGATGCAATTGCTGCAATTCAAGATGCGGAACTGGTAGTAATTGCACCAGGAAATCCACTAACAAGTATTGGACCAATGATGGGAATTAAAGGAGTTAGAAAAGAATTAACTAAAAATAAAAAGAAAGTAGTTGCAGTTTCACCACTAATAGGAAACAAATCATTTAGCGGACCTGCAGACAAGTATATGGAAGCTGCAGGTATTGAGGTTTCAGTATTTGGTTTAGCACAATTTTATGCAGATGTTTGCTCAAAAATGATCATAGATACAAAAGATAAAGCTCAAAAATCAAAAATTGAGGGATTAGATATACGAGTATTAGATACAAAAATAAAAATGCAAAATAAAATAGCTGAAGAAGCACTTGCAGGATTCATTTTAAAACAATTGAAATTATAATTGAAAACATCAGTAATAATTCCCGTTAAGACATTTCAAAAATCTAAAACAAGATTACATTTATCTGAAGAAAAAACAAATTCACTATGCAGGTTACTATTAGAAGAAGTAATCAAAACCATCCATGATTCAAAGTTAATTGATAAAACAATTGTCGTTACAAATGAGGAACAAGTTACAGATATTATAGAAAAATATGATTGCCAAAAAATTCAGGATGAACATGAAACAAGTGTAAATGATGCTGTCAAACTAGCAGAAAAATATTTGATAGATAATGAATTTACACATTCCATTGTATTGCCTTTAGATGTCCCATTTTTTGATTCTGAAGATCTTGAAAAATTGTTAAAATTTTCAGTAGACAATTCAGTGATAGTAGTACCATCAAGACATTTTGATGGAACTAATGCGTTACTTAGAAGCCCCATCAATTCCATGACACCCAGATATGATGAAGGAAGTTACAGTTTTCAGATTGAATCAGCGCAAAAAAATGATGTAAAAATTTCAATTGGTTTGATATACAGACTGATGCTAGATATCGACAATTCAGAAGATTTAGAATTTGTTATAAAACAAAATATCAAACCAGAGTTTTGTAAGAAAATTAGAGAAATTATTGAGAAATAATTACTCTGAAACTATCGCAGAATTGAGAGAGTTTTTGTATTGAAGAAACAACATTGCAAGAGAAACAATTCCAGATACAATTAGAATTACTTCAAATGTGCCAATCATGGAATGATTAGATGCATTTTGTACAGAAATTCCATTAAGTTCAGATATCAAAAATAGATAAGAATAGATGAAATAGTTTGTTGCCCAGTGTAAAATTATTGCTGCAGCCAAGCCATATCTGAAATAAACCCAACCAAGAATTATTCCGCCAACAGATGCTTGTAAAATTTTGCCAGTTGTCCACGGTTCACCAGAGATAACATGTGCCACACCAAAGAAAATTCCAACAATGACAATTAGTCCAATGGCTTTTTTGCTATCGTAGACATGTAAGTTTGAATATGGACTCCACAGTGATTTTATGAAAAACTTTATCGAAGATTTGTGTGAATAAATTAAGAATAGTGGAATTCCAATTAGAATTAAGCGAAAACCAATTTCTTCAGTAATAGGAGCCAATGATATTTGTAAGAATAAAATAAGATCATTTGCAGTATCAGGAGGTTCAGTTACAATTCCAAAGCTTTCTTGAATTATTGTGATTACTGCAGAAACTAAGACAAGTATTGAAAACCATTTGATAATGTTAAGCATGTAATTATCAGAAAAGGAAGTTTTTTCATTTGACAAAATGTTTCCAATTATTTTCATAAAATTCTTTTTAGGACCTAGAAATGAGATTACAAATAAAATTACAAAAATAGACCAAAAAATTATGAACAGATCACCTATCTGATACTCTAACGGAATCTGAAGATTTACACCTGCAATAAAAATATCAAATTTTTCTAATGGGTAAGTGTAATCAATGTCATCTCCAATATCAGAATTAAAAATTGCATAAGCGCCCAATGGAAATGATACAATCATCAAACCAAAAATTACAGACATTAAAGCAGAAAAAGGTATTCCAAAACCATGTAAAATATTTGGTAAGAGAGACACGATAATTCTAATGAAGTTCTATTTTTTCTTCAGAGAATCCTAACTTAACAAGTGCCTCTTTGATTGTGTCTCGATGATCACCTTGTAAGAAAATGTATCCTTCTTTTGCGGTTCCACCACAAGCGTATTTTCCTTTTAGCTCTTTTGCCACACTTTCCAAGTTGTTAATTTTAGGATCTAGTCCTTCAATCATTGTTCCTTTTTTCTTGAATCTTCTAGTCTCTAAACGAATAATTATTTGAGAACTATCTTTGTCTAAATCACCACAAGCGCATAAATCATCAGGAAGACCACAAGTATTACAAATTACCGCCATTAGTTCGAAATATTTTGAATTATCATATTATTAAGCCTTAGTAGATAAAAATACAATTTTTTTAGGTCGTATACTAAGGATAAACATGTCAGAAGAGGTTAGAAAAAAGGCAATTGAGATGTTGTTAAGTGGAGCCACATTACTTAGCGAACCATGTCCATATTGCAAAGGAGTGAGGGTGATGAAAGACGGCGATGCATTATGTGTTAGTTGCGGAAAATCACCAGATAAAGAACTTGAGAAGAATAACGAGAAACCTCAAGACGAGTCACCTGTAAAAAAATTAGAAGAAAAATTACAAATCATGACTGATGAGTTGTCAAAGGAAAAAGATCCAGATAAGCAACAAAATATCCTAAAATCAATTAATTTACTGATTGATACGATATCCAAGTTGAAAAAGTAGTCAAAAACTTTTTATGCGTAATTTTTTGGTTTGAGTCATGGGAGATAAGAAAACAAGTGCAGCACTTCCAGCATCCGGTGCAGGTCTTTTAAGATTTTTTGAGGATGAGACTAAAGGTGTTAAAGTAGATCCAAAAATTGTGGTCTCTGTTCCAATTAGTCTAATCATAGTATCATGGTTACTAGATATACTGTTAATTCCTTGATCAAAAAATGCCTGAAAAAGACGACGTCAGTAAGATACATGACAAATACACATTATCACTAATCAATCCATCATCACATTACATTTCATTAGCAGCATCAATTGCAATTGCAGGATTAATTGGTGCATTTACGGCTTCAACTTATCTAGGTTCAACAGAATTAATCTTTCCAACATTAGCAGTAATTGCAGCATTAGTTGGAACTCAATTTTTAGATATTTTATTTGCAAAACATAGAGAATATTCAAAGTCACTTCATGTTTCGTTGTTTGGAAATGGATTGTTCTTTGTTAGCACATTGATAGGTTATGGCGCAATGGGATTATTTGAAAAAGATGGGTTGGATTTATTTTATGTAACAATGGGAATGGTAGTTTTTGCTAGTTTTAGAATTGGAATTTTTACAACAATCTTAGGTGCAAGTTTGAAAAAAGCATGGGCAGTTGCATTTATTCAGCCAATGGCAATGTATCTTGTTTTAGTTCCATCAGACATGTGGATTAGTTCACTTACAAATCCATGGATTATATTATTTGGCGGTGCATTTTTGGGATTAGCAACAGCTTGGTCTTATCTTACTGACAAAGCAGGTCGACCTGGATTGAAAAGTACACATGAATTAATTCAAGCATATGTAACATCAATGTCAAGAAAAGATCCTGCCCCATTAGAAGAAATTATTGAAAAAAGTTCTACAGAATCCACAGTGTCAACATCCCAATTGAAATTTCAATCAACAGACAAAGATAATGATTTTAGAATAGTTCTGCCAGATATTCATCCAGGACCATTTCATCCAATAGGAGGAAGTAACATTACAGGACTAATTTACAAAGAAATGGATTCTACTGCAATGGTCATGCATAGTATTTCAAATCATGATCTAAATTTACCTACACAAAAAGAGGTTCAAAATTATTTGCAGAGTTTGCAACAAAGTAAATCTAAGCAGAACGGTGCAGTGTGTACTGAACCTGTATCAGTAACAATGAACAAAGCACGTGCTTCAGGACTGCTCTTTGATAGAACTGCATTATTGTTTTTGTCATTATCACCTCACGGAATGGAAGATTTACCACCGAATGTTAGAAGTGAAATTGAACAATTTGCTGAAAACAGAAATTTTGAACAGGTTTTGATAGTAGATACACACAATGCAATGGGAAAAGAAATTTCAAAAGAAGATTCAGAAGATTTGCTTCTGGCAGCAAAATCTACACTTGATACATTAAAGACAAAAGAGAGTCATTCCTTCAAGTTTGGTTTTGAAAATTCTGAAAAAATGAATTTGAATCAAAATGATATTGCTGAGGGAAGAATTGCAACTTTATGTTTAGAGATTAACAATAAAAACTACTTCCTAGGATGGGCAGATGCCAACAATATGGAAAATGGAGTAAGAGAACAGATTGTGACACACTTTGCAAATAACGGATATGAGTTGATTGAGATTTGTACATCAGATACACACTATACAGCAAGCGGTGCCAGAAATAGAAATGGATATTTCCAATTAGGAATGGTGTCAAAACCAAATGATCTAGCAAACTGGTATTTAGAATTAGCAAAAAATGCAGAATCAAAAATCAAAGAGGGAACATTCGAGGTATTAGAACATCAAACAAATGTCAAAGTGATGGGACCAACAATATTTTCAGATTATTCAAAGGTAATGGATAAAACAATGAGCATCACAAAGTGGTGTTTGTTAGCAGATGCAGGTCTTTTTGCAATGTCTATTTTTCTATAGATTTTAGAGAACCAAGATTTCCTACAAATTCATCTAAAAAGGATGGCAATTTCATGATAGGTACGATTGGTACGTTTTCAACAAGTTGAGTTCCTTCTTGATGAAGTGTAACTATTACAGGTAATGCTGTGATGTCTTCATCAGCAACATACCGTTTGACACGTTCAATCTGTTTTTTCACAATTTCATCTAATGCAGATTTGCTCATAGTTTTCCAATGTTTGCAATCTATCAATAATGCAAGATTCATTTTTTTCCCAATCACATCAATTTCCATTCTAGGTTTTGTCAAGACTAGATTTTTTGTTACGTCAAAGCCATTTTCTTCAAGAATTATTCCGGTGATTGCCTCAAAATCTCTCCAAGTAAGATATTCAGAAACATCTTCAATTGTTGCACCAAGAGTGATTGCAAATAATGCGGTTTGAAGTCTATCGTGAGGAATATCAAAATCTACCAAATCATCATTCCATGCACCAATTCCATTTTGGACCAGCGTGTACAACAACTCTTTTGCACTAATTTCATCTAATTCCGTAACAACTGCGAAATCTGTTACGCTTATTCCACCTTCAATTATACCATTGATTCCCTTTACAGCCAATTTTGGATTCATGTATGATTCAGATCAATTACAATTGTATTAAAATGCTAAAATTTATCCAAGGTGATGCATTAGTTGAAACAGTTGAAAATTTTCAAGATAATTCTCATTATTTGTTTAATATCCATAATCCCAACAGCATTTGCTCAAAAAGGAACGTATGTGGATGAGATAAAATTTATTCAATATCTTGATGAGAATACAGCCTTAGAAGAAGTAAAAAATGGAAATCTGGATATGTACTATTATAGAATTTCTTCAGATAGATTAGAGGATTCTGAATCAAGAGACACGTTGAAAGTGTACGAGTCAACTGGAGGGTACTATAGTATTTTATTGAATCCAACAGATGAAGGACCCTTCAATCCGTTTTCAATTCAAGAGGTAAGATATGCAGTGAATTTTCTAGTTGATAGAAATTTGATTGTCAATGAGTTGTTAGGAGGTTATGGAACACCAATGTTTTCAAATTATGGAAGTTTTTCTGCGGAATACTTGAGAGTCTTGGATGTTATTGAGACGTTTCAATTTAGATACAATCCATCGTTTGCTGAAAACATAATTTCAGATGAATTGAGTGCAAGAGGAGCAGAAAAAATTGATGGTATATGGAATTATGAAAGTGAACCAATTGAAATTACATTTTTTATTAGAAGTGATGATCCGGTTAGAAAAGCAATAGGAGAAATTCTATCATCAGAGTTAGAAGAGATTGGCTTTAAAGTGAATAAAGAGTTTGGAGATTTGAATAAGGCATACGTTGTAGTTTATGGTTCAAACCCTGCTGAACAAAAATGGAGTTTATACACAGAAGGATGGGGGAGCTCAGGTTTTACTAGATATGATTCAGTAACACTTGCTCAGATGTATTCTCCATGGTTTTCAAGCATGCCTGGAAATAATAACCCAGCAAACTGGAACTATGAAAATGAGAAATTAGATGAATTAACTCAGAGAATTTACTCTGGAGAGTTTAATGATAAAGATGAAAGAACAAGTATTATCAAAGATGCAATGAAGGAAGGAGTAAACGAATCAGTTCGGATATTTCTTGCAAGTAAAATTGATCAATATGTTGTAAATGAAAATGTAGATGGAATAATCAATGCATTGGGAGCAGGAGTTCCAAGTAGATTTACACCAATTAATGTTAGGACGGATTCAGGTACACTAGATGTCGGTGTAAAACAGATTTACCAAGCAGCATGGAATCCTATTGGAGGATTAGGAGATACATACAGTAATCAAATTTGGCTTTCAATTTCTGACCCAATTTTAACAGGACATCCATTTTCAGGGGAAATGATTCCAATTAGAAGCTCATGGAAGGTAGAAACAAATGGAATTAATTCATCGGTACAAGTTCCAAATGATGCAATAATGTGGAATCCTGATTCAAAAATGTGGGATAAAGTAGGAAATGAGATTTCTGCAAAAAGTAAGATTACTTATGATTTGAAGTTCAACCAATGGCATCATGGTCCAGAGATGAACATGAATGACATAATCTATTCAGTATACTTCCTATCAGAATGGGGTTCAGAAAGAACAGAAGATGACAGAACATATGATGCGGATTTTTCCCCACAAGCATCTCAAATTTTGAACACATTGAAAGGAATACGTGTAATTGATGAAAATACAATTGAGGTGTATACTGATTTTTGGCATTTTGATTCAGGAGAGATTGCATCATGGGGAAGCGTTTGGAGTAGTATGCCTTGGGAAATCATGGCATCAATGGAAAAAATTGTAATGGATGGGAAAAGTTCATTTTCACGAACAGAATCAATTACAAAAAATATCAATTGGCTTTCATTGATAATTCCAAATGATGCAAATCAGGTTAAAATGCAATTGGATACTTTTGAGAAAAATGAACATACACCTGATGCACTAATACAGTTTAATCCGCAAAATGATTTTCAAAATATTAGATACGATTCAAGTAAAAAATGGATTGATGAAAACAATCACGCGGTAATTAGTAATGGCCCATTTTATCTAGATAGATATTCCCCAGATTCAAGAACAATAGTTATCAAATCATTTGATTATGGAAATTATGTTTTTGAGCAAGGAAAATGGAAAGACTTTGAAAATGTCAAATTTCCATCAATTAATTCAGTTGAATTTTCAGAGCCATATGTAGTAAATTCAGATGAAGAGATTCGTGTTTCGGCAGAAAATGCATCTGAAATTCACTACTTTATTGTAGATTCTAAAGGGGAAATCATTCTAAATGGAATTAAAGAGATAGTGAATGGGGAAGCAAGTATCAATCTAGATAAAAGTTCAGATATAATTGAAGGAGTTCATACAATCAAAATTTTTGCAGCATCAGAAAATGTATTGAAACCATATGAATATTCAAAAAGTTTCATAATTGTTTCAAACGATAAAGAAGTTCCAAAGACGGAAATGATGATTGAGATAAAAAAATCAGAAACGAATTATTGGTATGTATTATTGATTATTCCGATTTTTAGTATAATTGCAGTTTTAGTAATTAGAAGATCAAGGCTTTCTGCCAATAACAAATAGAGTTCCAAATTCACGTTTCCATTTGGATTTATTTTTTGGATCTGTGACATGTTTTGAGCGAGTAGTAAATCCAATCTCTCTGAACATTTTTTTCCATTCTTTTTCAGAACGTAGATCCATTGGAATATTCATGTCTTTTACCCATCTAGTAGTCAGAGTATTATCACTGTAAAAATCAGTTCCACAGTAAAAAGTTCCTCCTTTTTTAAGTAGTTTGAATACCTTTTCCAATGCAGGCTCCATCGGGACAGAATAGTATAATGATTCCATAGAGAAAATTACATCAAACTTTTCTTTTGTATTCCATGATTCAAGATCAGTAACAAAAAAACTTTCTCTAGTAGAGGAAATTTTTGATTTTGCATTTTTAATCATCATTTTACTTTTATCAATTCCAATTGCTTTTACACAAGATGGTTTTTGGGACATTTTTCTTACTACCCAGCCATTACCACAACCAATATCAAGAAATCTAAATTTTTCTTTCAAGGATAATTTGTCTAAAAATTGATTTACCGTGGTGCCATGTCCTTTTTCCATTTCTTCGGAGCGACCGGTCTTTGCCCATACATCAAATAATTTTGAGGTTTTATCCATTGAATAACTTAATTTTTTCTTAATTATATAGCATAGCCATATTCACGTATTATTTCATTTACTTGATCTTCAGATTTCACTTTTTGATAATCATGTAAGAGATTTTCATTCAATTCCAAAAATGTATGACCCCAGTTGAATTTTTCAAGTAGTTTTTGAGATAATTCTTCCTCACCTAAGATGAAGGCAGCTCCTGCTATTGCTTCGACGGTAGTCAACTTGTTGATTTTTGAATAATTTACGGGATTTCCGGCTAAAAGAGGCGGTAATTTTCTAGCTGCCCCAACAAAATTTTTTTGGAAAACGTCTTCGGCCAGAGCCCATGAGCAATCAATTCCTGTGATAGAGTTGAAAGATGACTTTTCATGATTGAATAGTGTTTTTTGAGCAAATGGATGTAAAAGGGCGGTTTTTGATTGAGATTTTGTAATTTTTTTTGCCAATCCAAATTTTATTAATTTGGCAGCTGTGCATTTTTTTGGGTCATCTTGATAGAACATTAAGAGATTAATTTTCATATTATGAGAATTTTAGAGAAGGTTTTGTGTTTTACTCTAATGCCACGTATGATACTTTGTAATAGAATCTAGATGGTTGCTCATCTTTGATGATTTCTACATTCCAGTTATCAATATCAATTTTAGAAGAAGAATTTTCAGGTACAATTGAGAATTTTTCTAATCTAACATCATCTCCACTGTATCTAATTTTATAATTGATATCATCAATTGTAACAATTGAGTAAATTGCACCTGGTTTTCTAGTTGATTCAGTAACTAAACAGTCAGAACCTTGACCAATTACACATTGACCATTTGAAGTAGTGATTCTTAGATTTACATCAGATTCTTCACCTCTGGCAGAAGTGAATAGTGAACCTTGGATTACACGAGGCGATAAAGTTGAATCATCAGTAGATTTTTCAGTTAACACAATTGGAATTTTATCATCAGAAATTCTATTAAATTTTTCAATAATTTTTTTGGAAATAGTTGCTTCTGGTGCAGGTGTTCCAATAACTTCTGATTCATCTACTACAAAGAATGATTTTTCAAATTCACCGAAATGAGTGTCGACAACTATTGTGTATAATCCCAAAGGAGCATCTTTAGGTAATTTATAATTCCAGAAAAATCCAGGACCGCTAACACCTTCTTGGACTCTTATTTTCTTTTCAGAATTTCCAAATCCACATTGTTGACCTTCAAAGCAGTTAATTTCTGAAACATTAGGTAGATCTACTCTTACAGATACGCTATCATAATAATAGATATTATTTATTTTTCCAGAAATTCGAACTGTATCACCAGAAGTGAATTCATCCTTTTCCAAGTTTACAGATATTGATGGTTCTAATCCACCTTTTAATGAAGTGTCAATAATTTTCACAGAGGTCTCATCGTGATGACCAAAATAATCAGCTTTTACTGCATAAATACCATCTTTGAAGACACCTGCACGTAATTCAAATACTGTTGCATAATTTCCATTATCGTCAGGATATGCCTTGTACCGCATATCAGTTAGAAGTATTTTTTGTTGTTTCATTAAGATAGTACCGTCATATCCAGTTCGTTTTGCATCATCAGTTCGAGATGTTTTCTTGTCTTCATCTCCACGAATAATATTTCCATCTTCATCCTCATAATATGCACCGCCAGTGCCTGTACCACCACCGCCAGTGTAATTCTCATCTGCATCAGGCACTGTTGTTACACTTGAAGCACCAGAAACAGTCATTGAACGAGGATAAGGTATTGAAACTTCAACATAGTTCATCATTGCGGTATTATAATTAGTACTGTAAGAATGACCAGTAGAAGTTTGAGAATCTGAATCTCTATCGGCATATGTAGATGTCAAGGATCTTGCATCTTTTGGAATTACTTTTCCAGTTACAACTAATTTATCACCAACATTAAATTTTAGATTTTCACCACATACAACAGATTCCATGGAAGGTGCAATTTCACCTTTACCTATACTTTTCAAATCTTTTAGGATTTCATCAACATGTGCACGATTACTTTTACAGATTTCCATAGTAAGTGGCTCTTGAGATTCAACTTCAGGAATAATATCAGATTGTGCAGATTTTATTTCAAATGTAATGGATTCAGATGTACCAGAAATTTGATGTAAAGCATTTGCAGTATAAATTCCATAATCAAATTGTATTGGATGTAATACAACATCCACTTCATAACCTCCTACAGAGTCAGGATATGCAGTGAATACTATAGGCGTTGTTATTTTGCCATTAGTTCCTTTTGCTGCTTCATTACTTGCATTGTTTTTGTCAAAAACATAATTTACCGTAGTTCCAGAAGAATCAGTGAAAGTTATTTCTACAGAATTACGCATACTGTTACCAATTTCGGCTTGGTGATAATCCAAAATTTTTCCAGTCAATGATAAACTGGAGCCTAGTACATAGCTAGATTTATCCATTTTTAACCCAAGTGGAGTTCTAACATCAACAAATGATTCAGGATCCTCAACAACTTTGAAAGATGTGGTTCCATCTCCAAAGTATTCAGAAACAACTATTTTGTAATCACCAAATGAGCTTGCATAATTTTCATCAGCAGAACTATTTTCAACGATTTTAAATTCATATTCAAAAGTTCCATCTCCATTCAATCTTACTCTATCCTGTAAATCAAATGGATCAGGTGCGAGGTATCTTGCATCTGAACCTATAGCAGATGATGACAAAATACCGGTTTGCATAACACGTAATTCAAGATCTTCAACCCAAATGTCATTACTCCTACCAGTGACTTTTATGATATCACCAACAGCATAGATTTCTTTGTCAGTTGATATTGAAATTAAAACATCTTCTTTAACATCTTCAGATAAGACAAAACTAGTACTTGTGTTTATGACATCTTCAGATGAATAATAAAGAGGATTTTGAGATTTGTAAGTACCTTCAATTGTATATGTGCCATAAACAGGATTTACAGTTTCCATAAATAATTGAGTTGAAAATGCAAATAACTCTCCTGCACCATGCTGAAATACTTTTGAGAATTTTTCATTTGGGAAGATTGTTCCTTCAAAAATAATTTCTTGATTTGGATTGGTTACAGTGTAATCTAATCCACCATACTGTATTTCAGAATTAGTATCGGCAAATAATATTACAGTTTCGCCAGGAATATAAGATTCCTTATCGGTAGAAATTTCTAAATTATTTTTTGTAGATTCAGATATAGATGAATCATCTTCATTATTTAGAGTGAAATTTAGTTCGGAGGTGTATTCACCATAAGAAACTTTTACATCATAACTACCCTGGTTAAAACCTAAAACTTTTTGAAGATTCAATGTTGTTGAAAAACCTAGATCTCGATCAGGAAATAGAGCAAGATTTTTGAAATAATTTGGGCCTTGTATGTTGATTTTTATCATCTCAGGGGTAGATAAGCTAGTAAACAATTCTTCAGATACAGATCCAGCAATTGTTACAGTTTCATTAAAAACGTATTCAGTGCCACCAAGAGTTGCAGATAGAGAAAATATACTTTCTTCAGTTTCAACAAGTTTCCCATTTGATGATTTTGGAGTCATTCGTTTCAACTCCCAATCAGAATTAGAGTCTGTATCGAATCCATCAGTAGTTCTTTGCCATGAAAAATTATTATTTTCTAAATCTTCAATTAATGGAGTCTCATCAATTAGATTACCAGATGTATCACTAAGTGTAATAGTTTCACCAAAGTCTTTAAACCAAAAATTGACATGTGTGAAAGCAGCAAATGAATTTGAACTAATTATTGTACCATCAGGAATTTCATATGCCTTCCAAGTTGCAGAAGGAGATATTGTCCATCCACTAACATCAATATCTATTGATGTCGGATTATAAAGTTCTACAAATTCAGATGTGTCAGAACCAGGAGGATTAGTTTCAACTTCATTAATCAAAATTTGAGAATCAAAGGAGCTTTGTGACATTCCAGGGGTGATAGTACCAGCTAGTAATAAAATCGCCATTAGGCCAAATAAAAGAGGATTTTTCAAATGCATGTACTACTCATATTCCTTTTTTTAACAATAATAGAATCAAATTGAGAAAAAGTTGATCCGTTTGTCAAAGTCTTATATCTTTTTGAGGTCAATATGAAAAATTAGGCATGAATCAGTATAAACCGCTCGTAGAAATCATACATTTTTGAATTTTTTTCTGTCACATATTGGACATTTTTTATTTTCAATTTTTGAACCGCATTTTACACATATTCCTTCACCTACAGATTCTTCAATCATCTTTTTCCTACGTCCAACAAAAATACGAATTCCAAAATATATGGTTAATGAGATGATTATTGCATAAATTGGAGGAAGTCCAACCCCCATCAACCCAATTAGAAAAAAAAGAACTCCAACAATTAATAGAAAATCTTTTCTTTTGAAAGCCAAGTAATGTTTCAATCTCACATATTGATAAAAAGTTAATGCCAAACTCAGAGCCAATAGATTATTTCATTCAATTGTCCATACTCTAACTCTTCTTCATCGTTCAGCGAATAATATCATAATTCTTTGTATAAATATGTAAAATGGGAGCGGCGAGATTTGAACGCGCGACCTCTGCGTCCCAAACGCAGAATCATACCAAGCTAGACCACGCTCCCAGCGAACAAAAACAATTGCCCAATTTAAACAATAGAATCTTAACTGAGTAAATCAAACATAGCGTATGGGACTTGAAGATTATATCAAAGCAGGAAAAATTGCAGGAGAAGTTAGAGAGAATGTTAGAAAAACAGATTGGGTTGGAAAAACGGTATATGAGATTTGTGAACATGTAGAAGGAGAGATCAAAAAACGAGGGGCCAAATGCGCATTTCCTGTAAATACAAGTATTAACGAAGTAGCAGCACATTATACAGCAGAACCAAATGATGAAATGACAATTACAGAAGATGATCTTGTAAAAATTGATCTTGGTGCACAAATTGATGGATACATTGCAGATACTGCGGTAACAGTTTGTTACAATCCAGAATTTGATACGCTTGTACAAGGTGCGGAATCTGCATTAAAAAATGCGATGTCAATGATGAAAACAGGAATTAAATCAAGTGATGTTGGAAGAACAATTGAGAAAACTATCAAAGAGTTAGGATTAATTCCAATTGCAAATCTAAGTGGACATTCTTTAGAACAGTATACAATTCACGCAGGAAAATCAGTTCCAAATATTTGGTCAATTGGTTCTTTTAATTTCCCAAGTGAACAAGCATTTGCGTGCGAGCCATTTGTGACAACAGGAGATGGGCTTGGATTTGTTCACGAAGGAAAAGTGAAAAATATTTTCGCTCTAGCATCAAGAAAGAAAACTAAAGATAAAGAGGCAGATGAGATGTTAAATTACATATGGAGTAATTTCAATATGTTACCATTTGCATTAAGATGGTTACTTGAAAAATGGGAAGAAAAGGATGCCAAACGAATTTTAGAAATTTTAGTGAAGAAAAAAGCAGTCCATGCATATCCAGTACTAGTAGAGGGCAACGGTCAAAGAGTCGCTCAAGCAGAACACACATTCATTCCAAATGAGAATGGAGTGACAATAACCACTAATCCATAGTTACGCCAAAAATTTTTGTGATAATCATTTTTCCATCACATTCAGAACAATTTTCAGCAGTAGAGAAAACAACATCACCATCAGTAAATTTTCTTTTTTTAATGATTTTACATGAATTACACTCCGTAGAAGTATAACATGTAGAAATTTTATTTTTCGATTTGCTCATTG
The DNA here is from genome assembly GCF_000812185.1 of Candidatus Nitrosopelagicus brevis. Classification (NCBI taxonomy): domain Archaea; kingdom Thermoproteati; phylum Nitrososphaerota; genus Candidatus Nitrosopelagicus; species Candidatus Nitrosopelagicus brevis. The sequence continues at coordinate 809,875 of NZ_CP007026.1, forward strand.
TGAGACACCAATAGTATTTCCTACACCAATGACAAGAATAGATTGACCAGAAGTAGTATTTTCTCGAATCATTTGATGAAGTTCATCTTTTACTGTTTTTGCACTATTTGCAATATCTTCAGTCATCAGAGTGATTGCCTCATGAATTGATTGTTTTACAACAAGAGCAAGAATTGGGATATTATTTCTGGTGGCAATTTCTTCTATTTTGAATCTCTCAGTTCCTATACCACCAATTGCAGCGCCGAAACCTTTTGCGATAGATGCAGAATCTTCACCTTCAAGTTTTAATGATGCATCAATCATAATAACAAGATCAGGTTTTTTGATTGAGATTATTTTTTCAAGTCCATCACCTGGACGGCCAACAGTTGCATTTGGACCTTCAGCTTTCATTAAGAATAATTCTCTATCTTCAAAAGTTGTTTTTGACCAGACTGTCTCAAATGCTGCTGATTCTTTAGTAGTACCCAACATCATTTGTCCGACAATCATTGGTCCAATACCATCACCAATTGGTTGGCCATTTTTGATTGCAGGCATTGCATCTTTCAAAGCAAGAGCTTCTTCCATGATAAATGGAATCATCATTTGTAATGGCAAAATCAATGGGAAGTTTTTTTGTTTTTTTGCAGTGAGGTAAAGATGACGAGTATGTTTATGGAATAATTGTAATGTAGTAACTATTTCCAATAAATTTTGGAGTTTAGATAATTCCACAGATGACAAATTAGAGAACATTCCATTAATTTGTAATCGAATAAAGTCTTCCCTTGAACGAATCAGATGATTGATTTTTGTAATAATTCCATTAGGATCCATATCTACAGGCATAATTGTGAAATAATCAAAAAAGCTGTCCAACTTTTTTGAAGGGTCAGATTTTGAGGTAAGATTATTTTTTACATAATTTAGAAAGTCCTTTTTTGTAGATGTAGTGTATTCGTCTAGTTTTCCAATGTCTTTTTTAATTTCATTTGATGAAATCATAAGCTGTATTCGTTGTCCATAAAAAACAAAGATTATGACAGGGAGAATCCATATGAGCATCATTAGCGTGTCAGTGTCTTCACCAACCCATGCCAAAAATTCATCAAAATTATAACCTAAAATTTCCAATAATCAATTACTTTGATTTTGTAATTTAATCATATCCATGTAATTAAGAGTGAAAATGAGTCATTTCACGAGTATTTTTATTAATGATATTTTTTAAATTGTGATATGCCACAGACAAAGCCTATCATCAGTATTGAAAATGTAGTGGCATCAGCTACAGTAGACCAGAAAATGGATCTTAACGATATTACAAAAAAGTTTCCAGATGTAGAATATCATCCAGATCAGTTTCCAGGACTAGTTTTCAGATTGAAAAGTCCAAAGACAGCTACACTAATCTTCACTTCAGGAAAAATGGTGTGCACCGGTGCAAAATCAGAACAAATGTCAAAAAATGCTGTAAAGACAGTTGTTGAAAAATTAAGAAAAGGGAAAATCAAGGTTAAAAAAAATGCAGTGGTAACAATTCAGAATATTGTTGCTTCAATAAACTTAGGAGGAAGAATTCATCTTGAGCAAGCAGCTAGAACACTACCAAGAAGCATGTATGAGCCAGAACAGTTTCCAGGTTTGATTCACAGAATGCTTGATCCAAAAACAGTCATTTTGTTATTTTCTTCAGGAAAGCTTGTATGTACAGGTGCAAAAAAAGAAGAGGACGTATACCGTTCAGTTAATAATTTACACGCACTTTTAGAAGAAAAAAAATTAATGGTTTACGAATAAGAAATTATTTGATTTTTGTTCCTGCAGGAACATCATCACTAACAGTCAGCCAGAATGGTTTATCGTCAATATCAGCAGCTAATAACATTGCATTTGATTCAACACCAGCCATTTTTTTAGGCTCTAGATTTGCAACAACAATTACTGTTTTCCCAATTAGATCTTCAGGGTCATAAAATTGAGCGCCTCCAATTATTACATCACGTTCTTCATCTCCCAAAGAAATTGTGCCTTTGATAATTCTTGATTTTTCAGGAATTTTTTCGGTAGATACAATTTTTGCTACACGTAGATCTAATTTTGAGAAATCATCGTATGAGATATCATCCATAATGCATCAAATATTGACGGTTTAAAATTAATTTCTAAATTTATGAACCATAATTGGCAGAAAAAATTTGATAAACCTAATATTTTCGAGTAATTGGGTTGAAATATGGCAGAAATTAAAACATCTGTAACAATTAATGCAACTCAAGAAAAAGTTTGGGATGTAATATCAGATATCGATAATGAACCAAAGTTTTGGAAAGGTACGAAAGAAGTTAGAAACATTTCAAAAAATGGCAATCAAATATCAAGAGAGATTACAATTGCATTTCGTGATCAAAAATGCCTACAAGACGTAACAATTGTTCCAAAAGAGACAATTAAAGCAGTTTTCACAGAAGGGGTCATAGTAGGAGAAAAAATTCTAACATTGAAAGATATGGAAAATTCATGTGAATTAGAAGCATTATGGGATGTAAAACTTTCTGGAAAAATGGGAATGTTCACAGGCATAATAAAAAAACACATCAAAAGTGGAACTGAGCAAGCATTGCAAGCAATTAAAGAAGAAGTTGAAAATTAATGGCAGACATTTTCATAGATGTTTTTAATTTTATTTTTACAGTAATTTTAGTAGGAGTTTTTTTGGCATGGCTTTCATTATTGAGTTCTATGTATCAATCATTTACCAAAACACCATTTTTAGATATATTTGAAAATAAAAGTACAACAACCCCAAAGGTATCAGTTATTTTACCAGCAAGAAATGAAGAGGAGTTTATTTCAAAATGTTTAGAAACTCTAGGTTCACAAGATTATGAAAATTTTGAGATTATAGCAATTGATGATTCTTCAGAAGATAAAACAGGAGAGATAATTGAGAAATTTTCAAAAGAAAATTCAAAGATCATTCACGTAAGTGCAAAAGAAAAACCTGAAAAATGGATGGGAAAAAATTGGGCATGTATGGAAGGATTCAGAAAAGCTACTGGAGAGATATTGTTATTTACAGATGCAGATACAAAATTTAAAAAAAATGTAATCACATTAGCAGTATCACACCTACAATCAGAGAACCTTGATGCATTAACAGTAATTCCAAGACTTCGTTGTATTGATACAATTACAAAAATAACCTTACCAATGCTATCAACATTTCTGCATTCAAGATATTCTGCCCTAAATGTGAACAATCCAAAAAAGAAGGTAGGATATTTTTTTGGAAGTTTTTTCGTGATTAAACGAAAGGTGTACGAAGAGATCGGAACCCATGAGAAAGTTAAACAAGAAATAATTGAAGATGGTGCATTGGGCAAGATTACAAAAGAGTCAGGTTATGCATTAAAGATGGTCAGGGGCGAACACTTGATTGAAGCGTTGTATTCACGAAGTGCAAAAGAGATGTGGAATGGATTGAAACGTCTAATGGTTCCATTGTATCATCAGAGTTCTTCAACAGCGGTAGGAGTGTTTTTTGCCGTATTATTCATTTTATTTATGCCGATTCCATTATTGGGATATTCAATAATTGCATTTGAACCAAACATATCATTCACAACTTTGTTGATTTCTGCAATTATTTCAACAATAACAATTTTTTCAGCATCTATAATGGAAGCCAAAATGGGATTAAACATAAGCATAATAAATTCAACATGTGCACCTATTGGAGGAATAATTGTAGTACTTGGTTTTCTTTCAGGTATCTTGCATGCAAACAAATCTTCAGCAGTATCATGGAGAGGAAGAAAATATTCAGTCAAAGAATTTTCTCAAAACTATCTCAAAGTATGATATATTGTAGCAAAAATCAGTAAGGGTTATAGTTTAATCACACATAATTTTGTTATGGCAAATAATGGAATTGTTGTTGGAGGAGTAATTGCAACTGCAGCAATAATATTTGCAGTTTTTGTATCATTCAATTCAATTGCAGATAACGACACAGGTGAACTAATTGTTACAAATGGAAATTATGGTGAAACTGTAGGAGAAGTAACAGGAATAGAAAGAAGCTATGAGTATTCACTAATTGATATTTTTGAAAAATCTGAGGAAAGTATTGTACAAGTAAGTGTTCTAAGAGGAGAATCTGATGGAGGAATGGGTTCAGGATTTGTATATTCAGATGAAGGATATGTAATAACTAATCAACATGTGGTGCAAGATGCAAAGCGAGTGATGATCACATTTCTCGATGGAGAAGCATACATTGGAAATGTCATAGGTACTGACAGAGATTTAGATATTGCAGTTGTTAAAGTCGAACCAACCAATACATACCTACAACCAATCAAAATAGGAGATTCATCAGAACTAAAAGTTGGTGAGAAAATTGCAGCCATAGGAAATCCATTTGGATTATCCGGTTCTATGACATCAGGGATTGTAAGTCAGATGGGACGATTGTTGCCACAAGAAACAGGATATTCAATTCCAGATGTAATACAAACTGATGCCGCAATAAATCCTGGAAATTCAGGAGGACCTTTAATCAATATGAAAGGAGAAGTTGTGGGAATTAATACAGCCATACAATCAGCAACAGGGGAATTTTCAGGAATTGGATTTGCCGTTCCATCAAATACCGTGAAGAAAGTGGTTCCAGTTCTAATTCAAGATGGAGAGTTTAAGCATCCATGGATGGGAATTTCAGGAACAGATGTCGACCCAGAGCTCGCTGAAGTAAGAGGATTGAATAGTTCAAAAGGATTCTTAGTTGTATCAGTAATTGAAGGCAGCCCTGCAGAGACAGCAGGATTACTAGGAGTTACAGAAACAAAAGAGACAGATGGAAGAGAATTTGCACTAGATGGCGATATAATATTATCAATTGATGGAGAAACCGTAAGAAAGATCTCAGACATATTGGTTCACTTACAAAGAGAGAAATCTGTAGGAGATGAAATGGTTCTTTCTGTCAATAGAGGTGGGGAGATTTTAGAATTGACCATGGTTCTTGAGGAAAGACCTCAATAGCATTTCTACAAAATTAAATAGACCATACTGAATTTTTAAGCAATGAGTGAATTACAATTTGATTTTGAAATTATTCATAAAATTAACGAATTAAAGGAGATCAAAAAAGAAGGAATTCTTCAATTATTAAAAGAAGTTCCAAAAGAGACTATTTTTGATACTGCATCTAATTTGAGAAATGAGAGAAAAGGAAAAAGAATCAGCTTTTCAAAAAAGGCATTTTTCAACATAATTAATCTATGCAGAGATACGTGTTCATATTGCACATACAAGGCAGAACCAAATGATGCAAAATTATCAATGATGAATTTAGAGACAGTGAAAGGATTATCAAAACTTGCAAAGAAATACAATTGTACTGAAGCGTTATTTGTTACAGGTGAAAGACCTGAACAAAAATATTCAGAAGCAAAAAGATGGTTAAAGAATGAAGGTTTTTCATCGACAGCAGAATATTTGATTCATTGTTCCGAGATTGTACTGAATGAAGGTGTTTTTCCACATACTAATGCAGGAAATCTTACCAAAAGTGAAATGAAAGAACTTCAAAAAAGTAATGTAAGCATGGGAATAATGCTTGAAAATTCTAGTACACGATTAAGAGAAAAAGGAATGCCTCATGAAGATGCACCAAGTAAAGAACCCAAAGTAAGATTAAATGTTTTGAGAAATGCAGGAGAATTAAAAATTCCAATGACAACTGGAATTTTAGTAGGGATTGGAGAAAGCATGGAAGAATGTATTCAATCAATTTTAGATATTAAACAAATTCATGAAAAATATGGCAACATTCAAGAAATCATTTTACAAAATTTCCATCCAAAACCTGAAACATTGATGTCTAATCACAACACACCAAAAGAAGATTATTTCAAGACAGTTGTCGCATTATGCAGAATTTTGATGCCAGGCGCAAATATTCAGATTCCGCCAAATTTATCACCTAATAATTATCATGAATTTTTAACCATAGGAATTAACGATTGGGGAGGAATTTCCCCAATAACATCAGATTATGTAAACCCAGAATTTTCTTGGCCAAATATTCAAAATGTTGAAAAGAAATGTAATGACTTGGGTTTTTCCTTCAAAGCACGATTTCCAGCATATCCAGAATTTATTCCATTAGTTAATAATGAATTGAAACAAAGAATATCTTTAATTGCTGATGAAGAAAATTATGTAGAAGAGAGTTACTGGAAATGAATTTAGAAAATAAAGATGTAGACGGAATTTTGCAGTATGCAGACCCAGTAATTGCAGCTATTCTCAATAAAGCAATTTCTGGAAAAGATATTACTTCAAGAGAAGCATTAGTTCTATTTGATGCAAAAGGGATTGATTTTCAACTTGTAGGTAGAGTTGCAGATTATTTACGAAAAGAGAAGGTAGGAGATACAGTAACGTATGTTGTTAATAGAAATATCAATTTCACAAATGTATGCATAAAACAATGTGGCTTTTGTGCATTTAGTAGAGATTTTAGAGAAGAAGAAGGATATACACTACCTATTGAAGAAATTACAAGAAGAGCAAAAGAAGCATACACCTATGGAGCCACAGAAGTATGCGTCCAAGCAGGACTTCCACCAGATATGGATGCAGGGTTGTACGAGAATATTTGTAGAGAAATTAAAACTGAGGTTCCAGATATACACATACATGGATTTTCTCCAGAAGAAATTCTTTATGGTGCAACCAGATCTAAGATTTCAACAAAAGAATATCTAAGTAGATTAAAAGATGCAGGAGTAGATACGATTCCAGGAACTGCAGCAGAAATACTCAATCAAAAACTACGCGATAAAATTTCTCCAGGAAGAATTACAGTCAAAGACTGGACAAACGTAATAAAAACTGCACATAAGATGGGAATAAAATCCACATCAACGATGATGTTTGGCCATTTAGAAACAAATGAACATCGAGTCAATCATTTGGATACAATTCGTGAAATTCAAAAAGAAACAGGAGGATTTACAGAATTTGTTCCGCTTAATTTTGTATATTCAGAAGCACCAATGTATAAACATCAACTTCATGAGGGTATCAGAAAAGGTGCAAGTTCAAATGATGCACTTCTAGTCCATGCAATCTCACGAATAATGCTAAACAATGTAATAGATAATATCCAAATGTCATGGGTCAAAGAAGGACCAAAGTTTTCACAATTACTTCTCAATTGGGGCGCAAATGATTTCGGAGGAACATTAGTCAACGAAAGTATATCAACTGCAGCAGGTGCCGAATTTGGTCAGCTGTTAAGACCAAAAGAAATACGACATTTGATCAGAAGTATAGGAAGAATTCCTGCTGAAAGAGATACAACATATAAGAAAATCAGAGAATATCAAGTAGAACCTATAGATTCAGAAGGATTGGATAATGTTGAGGATACAAAGAAGTTTGGCTCATATTTTGAATTAATTAAAATCAAAAAATATCAATACCAAAATCCTAGAAAAAATTAAACTAAAAGACTTGCAAGATATACCACAAATGCTATTGCAAGACCAACTCCAACAACTCTTGGAATGTATTTTCTAAATCCAATGAATAAAACAAGACTAAATGCAATCATTATGTAATAATTAGAAAATACATCAGGTACAACAGGTATTCCAACTATAGCAGAAGAAACCCCCAATATCAATAAAATATTGTAAATGTTACTACCAACAATATTTCCTACACCAATATCGGTTTGTTTTTTTGCTATTGCGATAATAGATGTGATTAATTCTGGAAGTGACGTACCAATTGCAACAATTACAACTCCTATAACTAGTTGAGATAATCCTAAAGTTTCAGCAATATTTACAGCACCATCAACTGTAAGATGGCCGCCAATAAACAGCACTATTACTCCAGCTACTATCAGACCAATCGATTGAGGGTAAGTTTCAATTTTATATCTTGATAAGAAATATTCCCCTTCAAGCGCTTCATTTTCTATGGTCTCATTTTGTTGAATTTTTTGTTTTTTGACAGTTTTGATAGTATAAGCTGTAAATCCAATGAGTGCAGCAATCAATATGACACCATCAACCTGTGAGATTTCCCCATCATATGACATAGCCACAACTAATAACGATACACCAATCATTATCGGAATCCATCTACTAACAGTAATTTTACTAATTAGAAGAGGTGTAAAAATGGCAGAAATTCCAATCACCATTCCAACATTGCTGATATTACTTCCAACAATATTTCCAAGAATTAATTCAGTGTGAGAGTTGAAAGCAGCGAGTAACGAAGCTGCTAGTTCAGGGGTAGAGGTGCCATATGCCACTACTGTTAAACCAATGATCATACTACTAATTCGAAGTTTCTTTGCAAGAGAAACACCACCAGAAACTATTGCATAGCCTCCAATACATAGAAGGATTAATCCTGCGAGTACACTTCCAATATGAAGTACGTCCACAACAACTATGCCAAGATATCTTGTTTAAATCACATTCCTTCCGTATATTTCACAATTCTAACAAGGAAAATAGATATGATGTTTACCCAAGTTTAGGAAAACTGATCAAATAGCTCAACAAACCATGACTTAACCTTAATATGGTAAAGTACGGTACTATACTGTATGAGAGCAAGATTGACATATGTGCCATTAGAAGTTGCAGAACGTTTTGAAGGATTCATAATTCAACGAGACGAACAAGTATTAGATGCAGTGAGAGCAAAAACAAAAGATTTCAGCACACTATCTTTATTGAAATTACTGTATCAACTAAACTCAAACCCAATGACATTTTCAGACCTGTATTCAAAATCAAAGATTAGAATGAAAAAGTCGTTTCTAAACTATCTACATTTTTGTGTAGAATACAAATTCATAGAAAAAGAAAGGGTTGGATCAAATGTGATCTATACCATCACAGACAAAGGAAGAGTAATGTTAGAATTATTTACAATAAATGAGAAAAACTAGATCAGAAAATTCTAGATGTATAGATAAATTACAAAAAGAATTGAACCAATTCCAAAAATTAGCATTCGGATCATACTACGAGACATACGAGTCAATATTTCTGATGAAGCGAACAAGTAATTAAACAAAACATAGACAACAAAGTGTTGCAGCAAAACATACCTGAAGCAGAGATCTACGAAGTAGGAAAAAATAAGTTGAAAAATCCTACAATTTTTGTTGGTTTTGTGGGAGCAGGATTAGTTGGAACTATAGCAGTGGATCATATGATAAACGAATTGGATATGAAAGAGGTAGGTTTTCTCCGCTCAAAACATTTGCCACCATCAACAGTATTCATGCAAGGTAGACTAAGACATCCATTTCGGATTTATTCAAACAGCGATGGAAGTATCTGTGCAATAATTTGTGAAATAGTAATCAGTCAAGATGGGATTTACAATATCGCCATGGCGATTCTAGATTGGGCTGAAAAAAAAGGTTCAACTGAAATTATAGTGTTGGATGGTGTTGCCGACAAAAAACACGATGGAAATGCATTTTTTGCAGCAGAAGTTGACCTGTGTAGAGTTATGGAGGAAAATGATATCCAAATGGTCCCTCAAGGATTCATTACTGGAATTTCAGGAGGAATACTAAATGAATGTCTAATTAGAAAAATTCGTGGAATTACATTGCTTGCAAAAGCGGACGAATTAACACCAGATCCTGTCGCAGCAGCCACAATTATTGATGCAATTAACAGAGTTTACGATACAGAAATTAATACAAAAAATTTAAAGAAACAAAAAGAGCAGATGAGCACAGATTTGAAAGAATTATCTGATAAATATTCGGAACATAAAAAAATTGATTCAAATATGTACATGTAGGTGATTGGATATGACAATAAGTTACAAGAAAGCAGGGGTTGACATAACTGAGATAAAAAAAAGTCAACGTGCAATCGGTAAACTGATTGGCTCAACTCATAATTTACAAAAAATGGCAAAGATGACACATGGATTTGGGCATTATGCAGGAATTGTTGAAATTCCAGGTGGAAAATTATTAGCAACACATACTGACGGAGTAGGAACCAAAGTTATGATTGCAAATTTAATGAAAAAATATGATACAATTGGAATAGATTGTATTGCAATGAATGTGAATGACATTATTTGTATTGGTGCAACGCCAATTTCATTTGTAGATTACATTGCTGCAAACAAAAATGATCAAAAAATTTTCAAACAAATAGTATCAGGATTGGTCAAAGGTGCAAAAAAATCCTCAATGCCAATTGTAGGTGGAGAAACTGCAATAATGTCAGATTTAATTGCAGGCAAAGGTTTTGGATTTGATCTTGCAGGGATGGTAGTAGGGATGCTTTCAAAAAAAGACATGGTATTGGGAGATAAAATAAAACCAAATGACGTAATTATTGGAATTAAAAGTTCAGGATTACATTCTAACGGATACTCATTAGCACGTAAAGCACTTTTAACAAAATATTCAGTTAAAGACAATATCAAAGGAATTGGAAATTTAGGAAATGCACTTTTACGTCCAACAGAGATTTACGTCAAACCAGTTTTAGAAGCAGTAAAAAAATGTAAAATTCACGGACTGGCACACATTACAGGAGGATCATTTACAAAATTATTGAGACTAAAACAAATTGGATATAACTTGGACAGTATGCCTAAAACTCCAGCATTGATGCAATTAATTGAAGATTCAGGAGTGAAAAATGAAGAGATGTACAAGACATTCAACATGGGAATAGGATTTTGTATTATCGCTCCAGAGAATCAAACCAAAAATATTCATAAAATTTTCAAAAAACATAAGACGAAATCTTATGAAATCGGCAGAATCAGTAAAAACAAGGGCGTTTTTATTAATAAATTGAAAATTGCATAGAAATCAATACAAAAAAATTTACTAGATTTGGCTTATATGACGTAATCCTAAAAATCTTAGATAATGGCAGCAGAAGCAGGCTTCATTGAAGTTATCATTGCAGTAGGAATCTTACTAGCAGCTGCAAAGCTAATGGGCGAATTATTCAGTAGGATAAAACTCCCAATTGTTTTAGGTGAATTACTAGCCGGAATGATAATTGGACCGTTTGCATTAGGTGCATTTTTGCTTCATCCAGAAACAGGAGAATCAATTTTAAAAATTGGACCAGAACTTAGAACCCTAGGAGAAATTGGTGCAATTGTAATTTTGTTTATGGCAGGATTGGAAATGACACCAAAAGAATTTCTTCGAGGTGGAAAGGCATCATTTACAGTAGGAACCTTAGGAGTTATAGTTCCATTCTTTGCAGGACTTTTAGTATTTCAAGCATTTGGATACGATGCATTACAGGCAATGATGATTGCTACAGCACTTACTGCAACAAGTATAGCAATTTCAATTCAGGTACTAAAGGAGTTTAATAAAATTAAATCACCAGAGGCTCGGTTAATTATAGCAGCTGCAGTTGTAGACGATATTTTGGCAATCGCAGTACTATCAGTTGTTACATCATTAGGAAGTGCAGAGGCAATAGACAATATTGATTTACTTGACGTTACATTTACAATTCTTAAGGTATTAGGATTCTTTGCAGCAATTCTGATTGCAGCCATTTTCATACTTCCAAAAGTCATTACACCAAGAATATGGAAATCAACTGGAAGTGTAGAAGGAATAGCAACCGCATCATTCTTTGGAGCAGCTGCAATTGCAGGAACTTTAGGATTATCCCCAATTGTAGGAGCATTTGCAGTAGGAATGGCACTATCAGCAACAAAAGTGTTTGAAAAAATAGAGAATTTCATTAGTAGAATTGGATTAATTTTTGCGCCGTTGTTTTTTGCGATAATTGGTGCGCAAGTAGACTTTAGAACGGTAAACTTGGACGTATTAATGCTAAGTGCAGTAGTTATTGCAATTGCAATTTCGACTAAATTACTTGGATGTGGATTACCATCAATTCTATTTTTGAAAAATAAAACTGCAGGAATGAGAGTAGGAATAGGAATGATCTCAAGAGGAGAAGTAGGATTAATTGTTGCAGGAGTAGGATTATCATCAGGAGTGTTAACAGGAGATGTATACACAACTATTGTTCTCATGGTAGCTGTCACCACAATAATCACACCAATTTGGCTCAAGATGGATTATAGAAAAGAAGTAGCAAAAGTAGAATAAAGAAATGCAGCTCAAATAATTTTTAAAAATTATTTAAATCATAGCAATTCAAGAAACAACCATGAGTGAAAAATCAAGAGAAGAACTCCTTCTAGAATATGAGAAAGAATATCTGCAGAGATTAGCCAGTGAGGGAAAACTGAAAGCTGACGATGTTCAAAAAAGTGAAGAAGTTAGAAATGAAATGACAGTGGAAGAAGCTGAAAAAGTACAAGCCGACGCTGCTGCACAAGTGCAAGCTTCATCAGCTGCAAAAAATCAATCAGAAGATGAACAGAAAAAGAAAGAAGAATTTGATAATGAAGTAGCAAAAATTAGAAAAGAATTACAATTACTGAAAGAAATGGCCACTTTAACTGAAGAACTAGAATCTCTGAAAAAAGATCTTAAAAGACCATCTAAACGAAAGGCTACTAAAAAGAAAGCAGCTCCTAAACGAAAGGCTACTAAAAAGAAAGCAGCTCCTAAACGAAAGGCTACTAAAAAGAAAGCAGCTCCTAAACGAAGATAAAATTCATTTAAACCATTTTATGTTGCAATGATTTGCATAGATCATGCAGAAATTAAGTGAGAATTTTTTACATGCATGTAGAGAAATATGTGAAAGATTATCTGAAATTGAAAATCTAGAAAAAAATCAAATTAAAAATGAAATTAAAGAAACATGTTCAAAATATTCATTAGAAAGATTACCTAGAAATTCAGAGATATTATCAGCTGCAACTGAAGAACAATTTCCTATTCTTCAAAAAGTTTTACTGAAAAAACCAGTAAAATCAGCTTCAGGGGTTACTGTAATTGCAATAATGCCAAAACCTTTTGCATGTCCTCACGGAAGGTGTACTTTTTGCCCAGGAGGAACAGAAATCAATACACCAAATAGCTATACAGGTAAAGAACCTGTCACACTCAGTGCAATTGAAGACAATTATGAACCAGGAGTCCAAATTAAAAGAAGAATTGAACAGTTAATTGCATTCGGTCATGATCCTACAAAATTAGAGCTGGTAATTGTTGGAGGAACATTTCTGTTTATGCCAGATGACTATCAACGCAATTTCATAAAATCATGTTATGACGCAATAAATGGATTTGAATCAGTTAGTTTGGAAGATGCAAAAAGAAATAATGAAAAAGCAAAAATGAGAAACGTTGGTTTCACAATAGAAACAAAACCAGACTATTGTCAACAAAAACATGTTGACATGATGTTAGATTATGGAACAACTCGAGTAGAAATTGGAGTTCAGAGTTTGACTGAACGAGTTTATAAGATTGTCAACAGGGGACATAATTTACAACAAGTGATTAGCTCATTTCAGATTGCAAAAGATGCAGGATACAAAATTGTAGCACATATGATGCCAGGACTTCCAACTATGAGTCCAGAAGAAGATATTGCAGATTTTAAGAAATTATTTGAGATGGAAGAATTCAGACCAGATATGTTAAAGATTTATCCTGCATTAGTACTAAAAGATACACCACTTTATGAGGATTACAAATTAGGAAATTACAAACCATATTCTACAGAAGAGATGATTAATGTTTTAACTGAATCTAAAAAAATTATACCAAAATGGGTTCGAATTATGAGGGTGCAAAGAGAGATTACAATGGATGAAATTGTCGATGGGCCAAAAATGGGAAATTTACGGCAAAAAGTTCATGAAGAATTAGCAAAACATGGAACATCATGCAAATGTATTAGATGTAGAGAAGCGGGTCTTAATAATAAAAAGGAATTTTCTGAACTAAAATTGGAAAGAATTGATTATGATGCATGTGGTGGAAAAGAGGTATTTTTGTCATTTAATGACGCAGACGATTTGACGTATGGATTTTTGAGACTAAGAAAACCTAGTGAAAAGGCACATAGAGAAGAAATTACAGATAAAACGTCAATTGTAAGAGAACTACATGTATTTGGAAAAGCAATCAGTATTGGTGAACAAGAAGAATTTAGTTTTCAGCATCAAGGAATAGGAAAAAAATTGATGATGGAAGCTGAAAAAATTGCTGCAACTGACCTATCATCAAATAAGCTATGTGTAATCAGTGCAGTTGGTACAAGAGAATATTATAAAAAATTGAATTACAGAATTAATGGACCATATATGGCAAAGGAGTTGTAATGAAATATGTCTGAACAGAACGTTATAGGAAAAGGAACATGGATTGACAAACTTGCATCAGAATTAATTGAAAGAGAGAAACAACTAGGTAGAGACACTAGTCTAATCAGAGTTGAAAGTGGATTAGGTGCATCAGGTATTCCTCATATCGGGAGTTTAGGAGATGCAGTTAGAGCATACGGAGTAAAACTTGCTTTAGAAAATATGGGATACAAATCAGAATTAATTGCATATTCAGATGACCTTGATGGATTAAGAAAAATTCCAGCAGGATTTCCAGATTCACTTGAAGAACATATTGGAAAACCAGTATCACTAATACCTGATCATACAGGAGAACACGAATCCTATGGAATGAATATGAGTAGTAGGCTTTTGGATGGATTAGAAAAATTAGGAATTGAGTACACCTTCAAAAGAGCAAGAGATACCTACAAAGAGGGTTTACTGCAAGAACAAATTCATACAATTTTAACACAAAGTGAAAGAATTGGAGCAAAAATTGAAGATTTAGTCGGACAGGAAAAATATCAGAAATTCTTACCATATTTCCCTGTATGTGCACAATGTAGCAGATTGTATGTTGCAGAAGCCACAGAATATCTACCAGATGAAAGAAAAGTTCGTTACAAATGTTGTGATGCAGAAATTGGTGGAAAGAAAATCAAAGGATGTGGATATGAAGGAGAGGCAGATATTAAAAAAGATCTTGGGAAATTAGCATGGAAAGTAGAATTTGCTGCAAGATGGAGCGCGTTTGATATCAGATTTGAAGCATATGGAAAAGATATCATGGATTCAGTCAAAGTTAATGATTGGGTTGCAGATGATGTTTTGAATTTTCCACACCCACACCACATAAAATATGAAATGTTTTTGGATAAAGGTGGAAAGAAAATATCAAAATCATTAGGCAACGTTGTAACATCTCAAACATGGTTGAAATTTGGAACGCCAGAATCAATACTTTTGTTACTATACAAGAGAATCACAGGTGCAAGAGAATTAGGATTTGAGGATATACCATCACTTATGGATGAATACAATGAACTTGAAAAAATATTCTTTGGCAAAATTAAACTTGATAATGAGGCAAAATTGGTAAAATCAAAAGGATTGTACGAATATGTCAATCTATTATCGCCTCCAAAACAGATGCCAGCTCAAGTAAGTTATAGACTTCTTTTAGAATTATCTAAAATTTTCAAAGAGGATAGAATTTCTAGAATAAATAAAAAACTAGTAGATTACCGTGCAATCAAAGAGACATCACCTGAAATTGACAGATTAATTGAGATGGCAGGAAACTTTGCAGATGAATTTGACATATCAGATGAAATTGATATAGATATTGATTCAAAGATCAAAGGTGCACTAAGTAAACTAATTATCGTTTTAGAAAAAGATGGAGAGATTGAAGATTTGCAAAATGAGATATATCAAATTGCAAAGGGCGACGATATAGAACCAAAAGACTTTTTCAAAGTACTATACCAAATTATTTTGTCAACTACTAGAGGCCCAAAAATTGGTCCATTCATTTTAGATATTGGAAAGAAAAACGTAGCAGAAAAAATTGGCAAGTACGTGAAATAAATGGCTCATAACGAACACAACAGACAGAAAAAAGGTGGAGGATTTTTTCTTATAATTTTTGGAGCATTACTATTGTTTTTAGCACCAAATCTTTACACAGATAATCCAGAATTAGGAGTCGTATGTCTAATTTCCGGAATTTTAGTCGGATCAGTTGGATTCTATACCAGATTCATTAAAAAACCAAAGAATAGGTAGAATTGGGATGGGATTATTTAGTAAAAAGAAATCAGAGGTTGCTCAGGATACAAATACAAATTTACAAAAAATCAAAGATGACATAGAAGAGGAGATTGAAGGTTTAGAAAGTAAGATTAAAGAAAAAAATGAAAGACTACATTCAATTATAGAAAAAATTGAATTATCAAGAAAAGAATATGATGAAATCATAGGCAAAATAATTCAATCCAAAAAGGAATTACGTTCACTTGAAGGTTCTGAATCAAAATCAAATGACGTGATAAAACCAAATAATGAAAATATAGAAAAAATCTCAAAAGAAATAAGCAATTCAGAAAATAAACTAAAAGAAATTCAAGAAGAAATTACAAAAAATTCAAAAATCAATAATGAATTAGAGGAAAAAATTAAGAAAAATGCACCTTCCGTTTCAGATTCAGAAAATGAAAAAAAGAAAATTGACGAGGAATTGAATCAAAGAAAAAAAGAATTGGAAATTATGAAAAAAAGATTAGTAGAAATGAAACAAATAAATTCAAAAAATAAAGGTGAAGATGATTCAAAAAATGTAGTGGAAGCAGCTAGCCAAATAATTTCAACAACAAACAAGAGATTACAAGATACTATGAAAGAGCTAGAGGTTATTAGACAATTATTAGATAAAGAAAGAAAAGCGCATAGTGAAACAAAAAAGAAGTTACAAAATTAGTCGTAGTACTGTTTCCATTTTTTTACTAAATCATCTCTTTTAAGACCTAGATCATATGACGGAGATGTTATTTCAGAAAAAGATTTTACATCTATCACAACTATGTGTGAAATAGTACTTTTGATGCCTTTTTGTTTAAAGTAATCAAGAATGCTTGCAAAATCTTCACCGTCAGAAAGAATTTTGGCCAATCCCTTGAATCTATAACCCATTCTTGAGAAAGGATCAATTACATTGATTTCAATTGACGGATTATTGGTGAGGTTTTCAATTGTTTTAGGAGAACGAATATTTGCAAATACTAATCTTGAATCATCAAGAATTGCAATTGTTCCTTTTGGGGAAAGGTTTGGAGTCCCATCGGAAGAAACAGTTGCAACGTACCCTAATTTTTGAAAATTTACTAATTTTTTTAGTTCATCATCAAATTCAATCATGAAATTGATTAGATTACATGTAATTAAATTCGTAAATTATCTCATTACTTCCGCTGCAATGCCATAAAATATGAAGAATCCTATCCCACCTGCAAGAATTGCAATCCATATGGCAATATCTTTACGCTTTGGCATATACTCACAAGAAATATGTCTTAATAATAATGCATTCCAGATCAGAATATGTCAAAACTTGGAATAATAGGCAGAGGTTTTATGTTCGTAGTAGTAGGACTAGTTACAATAATTGTAGGCTCATTTTTGTTACGTGGAAATATGCACATGTGGGACAAAGTGGATCCAGATAAATCAAAAGATAAAAAATAATATTGAGTTCTGACAAACAGCCAGCTCATTTTCTACCCTAATGTTCATATTCATGAAAACCAGAATTAGTTATTATGCTAAATACCGTATTCAAAGACGCAATAATTAACCGTGAAAAAACATTATCTATTCTAAAAGGTCCAGAATATGAAAAAATCATACAAAAAGCAAAAGAAAATTGGATTGACTATACGCCAAAAAAACAAGAAGTAGTTTCTGCAGGAATAGATAGTAGTTTTAACAGTACAAAATTTCAAGGTGCTGAACTTTGGGCTGTAACAGCAGTCTCAATAAAATCAGATGGAGAAATAATTGCGGACTTGCATGATTTTGGGTTGGATACAAACCCAGTACTTGCATCACTTGCAAGCAAAATGGAGATAGATGCATGTAACATGTCAATTGATAATGCAGACTTAGTTTTGATGGATGGTTCACTTTATTCACAATTTATGACAAGACAAGCATCATTAACAGAATCCATGGTTAATGCAATGAAAAAAAGAAACAATGTAGTATTTGTTTCAAAGACATCAAATACAAGAAAACAGTTTGAAGATTTAGGAGCTATTGCAGGAGACATTTTTTACTATAATCATGCTGCAAGAACTCCAGGATTTAGTAAAATATTTGAAGATGAAAAATTTGGTAAAGATAAAATCATTACATCAATTTTTGCAAGATTAGCTGATTCATTACCATTGATTAAAGTAGAATTATTTGGAACAGGTTATTCAAATGATGATTTCAAGCGAGTATTAAACAAGATTTACAAAAATAGTATTAGTGGATACCCATATTCTCTGAAACTTGCCCACAACAATTGTAAGATTTCAGGAAAAGATCTTGCAAAATTAGCTAGTATACATGGACTTTCAAATGAAATTGGTTCAAGGGAGGTATTAGGATGAGTTTAGGATTTGTTGTAGGAGAATCAAAGCCAAATGTAGTAACAATTCAGTCATCAAGAGCACTTCCAATAGGAGAATATGTCATAATCGAGGTAGAGGAAGGAAAAATTGTAGGATTAGTAGAAACATCATTTGTCACAAGTGCAGCATTGTCAGATGTAAGAAATTATGATGAGGCAGAAGAGAGTATAGAACTTGCAGAATTAAACAAACGTGATAAGAGCTATACTGGGAAAATTTTGATTTTAGGATTCTTAGAGATGTTACGAAAAGGAAAAGCAATACTTCCTGCAATTCCACCATTACCAGGTACCAAGGTAATCAAAGCAACAAAAACAGATTTAGGAGAAATTTTTGCGCCTGAGAAAAACGAATGGCTAAAAATTGGAAACCTCTTAAGAAATCAAGACATTGACTCGAAGATTAATCTTAACAAAATTGTTTCGAGACATCTAGGAATTTTAGCAATGACTGGAATGGGAAAAAGTAACCTTGTTTCACTACTTGCATCAAAAATTGCAGCATTGAGCGGAACAGTAATTATTTTTGATTATCATAATGACTATGCAGATTTAGACATACCAAAAATTAATGTGATTGATGCAAAAATCAATCCGAGATTATTGGATGCTGAGACATTATCAGAAGTTTTAGAGATTAGAGAAGGTGCAGACATTCAACAAAGAATTTTACGAAAAGCATTCACGCCAGAAGTAAAAGAATCTGCTAATTTTTGGGAGGCACTTGATCAACAAGTCCAGTATATTGGAAGTGATCCAGAAAGAAAAGAAGAAAGACATTCAGCAGATAGAGTTCAAGATAAAATTGATGATGCACGAAATAGATTTGCAGATATTTTAGATCCTGATATGGTATATCCTGTAGGATTAATCAAAGAAGGAAGATTAAACATTCTAAATGTTTCAGAATTTAGTGACAAGCAAGCAAATGTTGCGCTAGGTTACTATCTTCAAGAATTACTTAATGATAGAAAAGCCGCAAGTAATGCAAAAAGTGCAAAAAGTAAATCAAAGAAAAATTATATGTTCAACAGTCCAATCTTTGTGATTATTGAGGAGGCTCATGTTTTCATTCCTAAAGGAGAAGATGCCAGAGCAAAATATTGGGCAACGAAAATTGCTAGAGAAGGTCGTAAGTTTGGATTAGGATTGTGCGTAGTTTCACAAAGACCACGAAATATTGAGCCTAGTATTCTCAGTCAAATGGGCTCTTTAGCTGTAATGAAAATGGTTCAAGAAGATGACCAACATCAAATTGCATCTGCATCTGAATCAATTAGTAGAGATTTGATTGCTCAATTAACATCGTTAAATGTTGGTGATGCCGTATTGGTAGGTCAATGGGTCAACTTACCAGCAATAATTCACATTGATGAAATGAAAGGTAAGATAATCGGTTCAGACCAAAATGCAGTAGACCAATGGACTATTGCAAAAAAGTTTGAAAATGAAAATAAGGCACAAGCTCAAGGAACAGTACAAAAAGACTTGTTATTAGATTAAAATGAAATTTTCTCATATTTCAGATACACATCTTGGATTAGTCCAATATGGATTAGAAGAAAGGGAACAAGACATCTATAATTCATTTAATCAAGCAATTGATATTTCAATAAATGATAAAGTTGATTTTGTGATTTTTGCAGGAGATGTTTTTCATACACCAACGCCAAGCGGTACTGCAATTTTGCAAATGGCAAATGCACTAAAGAGATTAAAACAAAATGGAATTGAATCATTTTTTGTCTTAGGTGAGCATGATATTAGCAGAGTTCGCACTACTCCAATTCCATATGTCTATCATAATTTAGAATTTTCAAAATATATTGGGAGAGAGGAACCAGTATATTACAAAAATGTGATGATCATAGGCCTTGATAAGATTAGGAAGAATGAGATGGAGGGGTTAGAAGAAAAATTTTCAAAATTAGAATCACTAGCAAGTAAACATGATGGACATAAAATTTTAGTTTTACACCAGGGTATTACTGAAGTAAACAAATTTGCTGGAGAAATAAATTCTACTGATCTTCCAAAAAATTTCACATATTATGCAATGGGTCACCTACACGATAAATTTCTAAAACAGTATGAGCATCTGAAAGGACCTCTTGTGTATCCAGGGTCTACAGACATGACATCAAATCAAGGAGATGTAGAAAAAGGATTTTTTGAAGTTGATATTTCAGAAACTGATGCAAAACCTGAATGGAAAAAACTTGATACAAGATTACAAATTATAGAAAAAATAGAATTTGAAAAAATAGATTCAGGAATTCAAGAATTAAATGAAAAAATTTCAAAATTAGAAAAAAAACCAATAATAAAAATAAAGATCAAAGGGGACAATTTAGAACGAGATGTTATAGAAAGAAAATTTACAGAATTAGCCTCAAAATCATTACATTTTTCATGGGAACTATCTAAAGAGGAGGATGAATCATCCGTATTTTTAAACAGACCAGCACAAATTGATCAAGAATTATTCAAACTTGCAGTAAATGCTTTGAAATCAGAAAAATTAGCCCATATTGCAATAAATGAATTATTACCATTATTATCAACAAGACAAGTAGATAGTGCAACACAAGTGGTTATAGAAAATTTTAGTAATTTTTCGGAGAAAGAAAATGATTCATAGTATAGAACTAATAGATTTCTTAGCACATCATAACACAAAGTTAGACTTTAGTAACGATGCAACAGTATTCGTTGGACAAAATGGAGCAGGAAAATCAAGCATAATTGATGCAATAACATTTTCACTATTTGGAGCACACACGAGAAAAAACAACAAGAGTTTGATAAGAAGAGGGGCAAACAAATCATTAGTTAAAGTAGATTTTTCTGCAAACGGAAAAAATTACAGAACAGTTAGACAAATTGATGCCAAAGGAACGTTAACTGCACAATTTTTAGAAAAAAATGGTGAAGACTTTATCCCTATTGCAGAAGGAGAAAGAAAACAATTTGGCGAATCCATGACAGAAGAAGTTGAAAAAGTATTAGGAATAAATTTTGAAAAATTAAAAATTGCTTCAATAGTTCAACAAGGAGAACTGAATTCAATCATAAAAGCAAAACCAAAGGAATTCAAAGAATTATTGAATACAATCATTGGAATTGATAGATTAGATGTAGCAGTGGAATCTATGAAAGAAGTTTTGAAAGAATTTAGGAAAGATATTCAAACAAAACATGGTTTTGATGATACACAAATTGAACTATTAGAAAATAGAATGAATGAATTTCAAAATGAAATAACTAATTCAAAACCAATGATGAAGAAGTTAGAAGAGGAAAAACAGGTTAGAGAAACAAAAATAATACAAATTGAACAAGAAGTTGAAAAAGATAGTGTTAAAGAGATTCAATTAAGAGAATTAGAGGATCAAAAAGAAGAATTAGTATCATACGCAAAAGAGACAATTAAAAAAATTCAAAGAGATGTAATGGAAGAAGAAAGAAAAGTTAACGAATGTAAGGGATGTTTTTCAATTGTTAGTAAGAGAGGAGAGATAGAAAGCAGATTATTCAAACTCGAGGAAGAATTACAAACAATTACAAAAGAATTAGTTGAATCTGAGAAAAAGAAAATTCGTTTTGAAGAACAAGGGGAGTTTGCAAATAGATTAGAGTTAAAAGATGGAAAATGTCCAGTATGTGATTCCAAGGTTGATCATTTGAATCCACTATTTCAAAAAGAGCATTTGGAAGAAGAAATTAAGACACTTGACAGAAAAATTTCACAAACAAAAGAAAAACAAGTAGAGTTAGAAGATTCAATTGAAAAAGTAAATGATGAACTAAGAGAGGCGGAAAATGCCGATATCAAATTAAAGACACATAACATTTCAACTGAGACAGAATTAGAGCAAATTGCTGCAACAATCAAAGAGAAAGTAAAAAAAATTAAAGATATACCAATTACAATTAACTCAGGTCAGCTTTTAGAAGCATCATCAATTGATGCACATGCAAAGATGAAATATGAAAAAATTTTACAAATTGAAAAGACTACTAGTGGATTTAATCAAGATGAGTTTCTTTTAAAGAAGAAAGATTTGATTCAAAATCGTGATAGATTACGTCAGATTGATCAAGAGTTTGGTGCAACATCTAACAGAATAGAAAATGCTGAACAACAACTCGAAAGGAATAGAATAATTTTAGATGAACTACACAATGTAAGAAAATATGTCATAGAATTAGAGAATATTCAAAAAAATGTTTACAGCATAGATGGGCCAGTAGCAAAGAGTCTACGTTCATGGGCATTAGATATAATTTCTGAAAAAGCATCAGAATATTTGGAGAGATTAAACACAAAGATTCAGAGAATTTCACTTTCCCAAAAAACACGAGATGTGAATATTACATGCTATGCTAGATCAACAATGTTAGAATTAGAATCACTTAGTGGAGGAGAGCAAGTAAGTATTGCTTTGTCATTAAGATTAGGAATGGCACATTTGTTAGGTGCCTCAAATCTGAATTTCATGATATTGGATGAACCTACCACACATCTTGATAGCGAACGAAGAAAAGCACTTGTAGGAGTATTGTCACAATTAGCAAGTATTAGAGGTGAAGAGGCTTCAATGCAATTTATTATAATATCTCATGACGCAGAAATTTTTGAAGATTCATCTGTAGAGAATATTTACAATTTTGAATCAGCAATTAATGGAACGCTAGTTAATCCACTTTAGCCGCCAGTTAATTTACCAAACTTTTCACTTTTGCACAAAGTTTTCATAAATTCCAAGTTAGATAATGCAACTACTGCAGAATGTCTTACAGACTCTTCAGGATCATTTAGTGCTTTTTCTAAAACCTCAGGTTCACCTGTAGAACCAACAACTCCTAGTGCTACTGCTGCTTCATGTCTAACAAACATGCTAGGATCATTTGCAGTAGCATCTTCAAGTGGTGCAATTCCACTACTAAAGCACATCTGACCAAGTGAAAATGCGGCTTCATGTCTAACTAGTTCATTAGGGTCATCTTTGAGAACTTTGGCAATATATTGGACCTTATCCTCACCACCTAAATCTACAAGAATGCAAGTTGCTCTGCATCTTACAACATAATCATCATGATCTAATAATTTCACAAAATAATCGGTATCTTCTTTTTCATAATGAGATTCCATTTCTGCAAATAGATCAATTCTAGATTGTGGTACTACTTCCATGTTTGACGTCTTTTCCAGTCCTTTTTAATTCCTTTTTTTTAAAATGTCAGTTATCTTTTTAATGGAAATGTAGATCAGAAAATTTATGGTAGCAATTGGAGAAAAAGCACCGAATCTCAAATTAGGAAAATGGGTTCAAGGAATGGAGACAAACTTTGACAAAGAAGGTGATAATGTAAAACTGGTCGAGGTGTTTCAGGTTAACTGTCCAGGTTGTTTTATGCATTCAATTCCAGAAATTATCAATATTTATCAAAAATTCAAAGGAGACGGATTGACGGTGATGGGAGTAGCTACTGCATTTGAGGATTATGACAAAAATACATTGGAGAATTTAGAAATGCTTTTGACAACAGGAGAAGTTGTCGGCGATACAAAACAAGCATTATCACAATATGGTCAACTCAAAGATGGGAAATTACCATACAAAATTCCATATCCAGTAGCAATGGATTCCCTAGTAAAAGAAGGAGGAGAACCAACAAAAGAAAAAATGACTGCATTTATCAAGAATCAGCTTCCAGATTTTGATTCACAACCAGAAGACTACAAACAACAAATTTTTGAGCGTGTTAAAGGATATTTCAAATCAAAAGAATATTCTGCGGAGACATTTGAAATGTACTCACTGCAAGGTACGCCTTCAACTATCTTAGTAGATAGAAAGGGAGTTTTACGAGACGTGTCATTTGGTCAAACTGTAAATCTTGAATCAATGATACAGAAATTATTAAGCGAATAATTTTTTGTATTTTCTTAGAACAATCAAACCAATAAATGAAGTTGCAAGAACTAGTGGTGCAATTTCATAAAATTCAGGCACTACATATGTTCCAATAATTTCAATTTTTTCATTATCAGAATTAAATGAAATGTTCATAGTATTGTCTTCAATAGTGTAATCAGACTCAACGCCATCAATCATCACAATAAAAGAACCATCATCAAAAGGAGTAATTACATCATCAGATAATGTAAATGATAACACGCCATTATCACCTGGATCAAATAATGTAAAAGTTAAGGAACTTGTAGATTGATTTTCATCAATATTATCAACATAACCATCAGTTATACGATAATCAATTATATCCCTAATGTTAAATGTATCAAGATATGTTGTCCCAAAAATTTCAATTTTATGTTTTCCCATTCCTGAAAAATCCATTGTTAGAAAGGTAGTATTACTTCCAGCCTTTAAGTCTGGCATGAATTTGTCACCATCAATAAATATAGAATAATCACCACCAATCAATTGGTTACGAAAGCTAATTTCTAGTGAATTATTTTCTAAGGAACTTAGAACAAACAATGTGATTGATTTTTTGTCTTTATCAAAATCAAGATTGGTTACATCTAGATTTCCAGTAACTTCAACTACAAATGAATGTCCGTCAGTTTTTACAGGAAATGTGAATTTAAGACCAGTTTTATCAGAAAGTGGTACAGCATCAGCAAGTGGAATAGTTATTGATAAGACTATTAGAAAAATTAATAATTTTTTTATCATGCAGCGACTTTGATTACTCTTTTTCTTAATTCTTTGTCATTTACAATACTTGGATGTGATGGGTCTGCTAATATTACCTCATACCAGTAATGTTTGCCGTCTTTGTACAGAAAATAAGAACCTAAAAGTTTCATATTTGGATATTTCTCAAGTACACGTCTGTTTGCTACAGTTTTCATATTATCGTCTTGTTTGATTCTAGTTACACCCAGATGTTTTGGACGTCTTCCACCTCGTGGTCTTTGACGTCTCATTCCTCCAGTTCCAACTCGCATTCTAATTACAACGATTCCTTGTTTTGCTTTGTAACCAAGTCGTCTTGCGCGTAAAAGTCTACTAGGTCGCTCAATACGTGTAGCGGCGTCTTCTTTTCTCCAAACAATTGCACGCTCTCGCAATACGATAGAATTTTCCTTCCACATTTTGTACCATACAGTGTCTTGGTTAGTTGTCATTAGATTCATAGAAAAAAATCCCCTTAATAATCCTATGAAGAGAAAAATGTAAAATTCATTATATTATGTAGAAATTAGGTAAAGGTATGAGACAATATTTACTGTTAATTATAGGAGCAAGTATTATTTTCTCATCTAGCGCTTATGCTCAAGATGTACAAAATATTGAGATAGCGATTTCATCTCCAAGTTACAATTATGGAGACAAATTAGATTATACTATAATTATCTCAGAGGTTACAGGAGAAGATGCGGTTATTTTTATTACAAATACTGTTGGAAATAAAAGTCAATTATTATCAATACCAATATCACAAGAAGAATCTAGAATAATTGCACCATTTTCATTTGATAGCATAATATGGAATGAAGGTACCTACGAACTGGAATTACAATATTCAGGGGCTACAGCTACAACATCATTTACAATTGTAAATGATGGAACAATTGGTATACCATATTGGATAAAAGATGTATCAAAGATATGGGTTAGCGGTCAAACAGATGATGATGAATTTGCAAAATCAATTCAATTTTTAATTGATGAAAATATTATTTTTAATGCTAAACCAGGAAAAGAATTACAGATACCCGATTGGTTTAAGATGACAACTGGATGGTGGGTAAATAATCAAATACCAGACACAATTTATGGAGATGCATTACAATTTTTAATTAATGAAAGAGTGATTGAGATACCAATTAATCAAAAATCATTTGATCAAGAATCATCATCAGATAAAACTTTGTGACTTTTCTTACCAATACCCCATAAGATCATCATAATCACAATTCCAAGTGACATTCCAATTACGATAGAGTAGATTAGAGGTCCAGTTCTAAAATCAGATGCATTTTTTTCCATAGGAGATAAAACACATTCTCCGTTTTCATAGACAGTACCATCACCACAAGTATTCATCATATTTTCAATTTTTTCTTCTTCAGCATTTTTTACGTCAATTTCTGCTTGTGCTTTTGCTGCGGCTTCAGCTTCTGCTTTTGTGTCAGATTCTGCTTGTGCTTTTGCTGCGGCTTCAGCTTCTGCTTGTGCGTCAGCTTCTGCTTGTGCTTTTGCTGCAGCATCAACATCTTGTTGTTTTTGTTCTATCAGAAATGAATTGTTTGCAAGAATTGTTCCAATAATTTCTATTTCTTCAGTTCCTGCAGAAAGTGAGAATGACAAAGTTCTATATTCATCAGTTTTTACTTCTTCAAACTCAATTTCGTCACCGTCAGATAAGATAAAGAAATCATCGTCAGAGTATCCAAGTTTTGCATCAAAAAAGTCTCTTTGAAAAGTGATAGATACATCACCATCAGAGCCAGATACTTCTGTTTCAAAAATTAGAGATATGAAATCAAGATCAGCAGTGACAGATTTCAAAACTACATTATTTGCGTTATAATCAATATCATAATTGGCATTATCAATTTCAGTTGAAACCGTATCAGCAAATGCTGGTGGAATGACTAATGAGAAAAATAGTACAGTAATGTATGCAATCTTTGGTTTCAATCCTAAGTAACGCCTCTAAGGATTTGTATTATCTTTTCTGCTATAACATTTGCAGCTAAAGACTGAGCTTCTTTTGTCTGAGCGCCCATATGAGGCGTAGAAATGAAGTTTGGTAGGCTTGCCAGCTTGTTTGAAGTAGCAGGTTCAACCTCAAATACATCCAATGCAGCCCCTCCCAGTTTACCATCCTTTAGAAATTCGTATAATGCTTCCTCATCTATTACACCCCCACGAGATGTATTGATTATGCGAGAAGTGTTTTTCATTGTGCTCATTTTTTCAGCATTAATCAAGTGTTTCGTACTGTCCAATAATGGAACATGTAATGAGACATAATCAGAACTTGCAAGTAGAGTTCCGAGATCTGCTTTCATCAATCCAACCTCACTTGAAAATTCTTCATCAATTGGGACTACATCATAACCAATAATATTCATGTTTAATGCTCTGGCAAGACGACCAAGTCTTTTTCCAATATTTCCTAATCCAACAATTCCCAAATATTTTCCACGTAACTCGGTACCCATCAATTCTTTTTTAATCCAATTTCCATTTCTTACTTCCCTGTCAGCTCTTGGAATTTCTCTTGCTAAGGATAACATTAAACCTAGAACTAATTCTGCAACAGCATTCATTGCACCTTCAACTGCATTAATTACACGAATGTTTTTTTCTTTAGCAGTTGTTTGATCAATATTATCTAGACCAACACCAACTCTAGCTATAATTTGACATTTGTTTGCTTTTTCAATCATGTCTTTGGTAATTTTTGTTCTACTTCTAACTATGATGACTTCAAAATTTTCAATTTTTTCTAAAATTTGGTCAGGAGTAATTTCAGGCTCGTATGTAATTTGTAATCCATTTTTCTCTAAAATTTCATTTAAGACCGGATTTACTTGATCACATATCAGGACAGATTGATTCATACTCATGCAACAAGCCTGAATTCATTTAATATAATGATTTTGAAAGTTGAGAATTACTAAAATTATCTGCTTACTTTAAACAAACATGGAATTTGATTTTGTTCAGATTATTCCAATTGTGTGTATTATAGCAGCAGTAGGAATTTTTGTTGGTACCAGAATCTGGATTATGTTCAGATAGAGACATTTTTGATATAGTGAACCCAGTATCCACTAAAGTCAGAGAATAAAAGGAAAAGAGGGGTATGGTGGTTTATCCTTGTGCTGCAGCAATTACTGCAGGGATTACTTCCCATAGAGGTAAAGCGCCGTTTTCAATAGCTGCGTTTGCAACATCATCTGTACATAAACAGTGGACGTTCAATGCTGGGTGTGCAATTGTGTTTGCTCCTGCTGGAGGAACTGCATCGTGTGGGTTACCTAAGACACCTGCATATGAACCAGCATCTACTGCACCTTGAACTACGCCAAGGGAGGTTGCTGCTTCATTTACTGGGTCTAATGGAAGACCTGCAACGAAGATTGTTGCTGCACCACTATAGATAGCTGCATAATCATGGTTTACTGCTGCATAAATGCCTGGTTCATCAAATACGACATCTACAATCATATTTTGTGAGCCACCGAGTAGCCATGTTTCAGTACCTTGTGCTTGAACTCTGTTTGCTTGTGTTACTCTGTCGAGGATTTCACCGACAATGTGCCAATAGACTGGTTCGTTACCTTGATTCTCGATAAAGAATCTAACGTGTTCATCAGTTGGTACGAAGAGTAGTTGTGATTGATATTGTTTTAAGTCCATAGAATTCCATGGTTGTGCTAAGAAGATGTTCTTGTTTGCATCGCCGAACATGAGTAAGTTATGGATTCCGTTTGGAACATAACCAAATGCTTGTCCGTTAACAACAGTTTGAGATGTTGAGTGACTCATCATCTTTCCCATGTCGTAAGTACCAGCGTCAGTTAAGTACAACTGGTTGTATTGCAATTGGAACTCTAGAGCATCAGCATCATAGAATTTTTTGTCCTTTACAACTTCACCGCCTTGTAGTGCTGTTTTTTCCACCATTAGTCTTTTGTAACCATCGAGTGGGTCAACAATGGTGATACCATACATACCAGAAAGTACGTGTTGGTCCATTGCTGCAATGTTAACACCAGAGCAGTGATATTTGAAAACACCTGGAACTTCAGCAATAAAGCAGTATTCACCAGTTTCACCGATGTTTACTGCACCCATGTAAGGTTTTGATGACATTTGTGATGCATGCATGTCATTTCCGTGTTGAGTTACCTCATCACCTGGAATTGTCAATGTCATGTGAACAACGTCACCTTGTGTAACTCTTAGTGTTGGTCCTGGGACTTGTTCACTAAAAGTCATTGCACTGTAGGTACTTCCAGTCATTGTTGGAAGATCGACACTTACACCAGTAAGGTCAAAGTTTACTACAGGTCGACCTGAGTCTAATAGGTCTGAACATGGGCCTGCTGCATATGCTTCAGGCATCATTAGTTCTAAACCGCCCATAGCAGCAACTTTTGCAAGTGGAGATGTCTCTACTTCCATTGTTGAACCTGCATTTAGAGGAGCAGTGAAAGAACTTCCGAATAGTGCGCCGCCCATAACTGCAATTGCAGCTACGGTCATGATAGTACTATAACGTCTATTCATGTTCTTCGATGCTTGAACTAGATTATATAAAACATACACTTTTTTGAGAAATCTACTAGATGTTTTCGGATCTTAGAATATGGAATAATTTGAAAAATAATTCAAAAAAAGGGATCGGACTTGGTAATAAATTCAATTTTTATTCCTGAATGTTTTAGGGTAGATGTGAAATACCGATCAGACAAAGATTCTCTGGGACCAGTAAAAATTCCTGCCGATGCATATTATGGTCCATTTACGGGAAGAGCAATCAAACAGTACAATGTGACAGGTAGACCATCTCATCATAATTTGATAAAGTCATTTGTTATGATAAAACGCTCTGCAGCAGTTGCTAACATGAAAACTAAAGCAATCAACAAAAAACAAGGAACTATAATAGTAAAAGCCTGTGATAAGATTCTTTCAGGAAAACACATTGATCAATTTGTCGTAGACATGGTAAACTCAGGTGCCGGAACAGCGTTCAACATGAACACTAACGAAGTAATTACAAACGTAGCACTGAAAGGATTAGGTAAGAAACAAGGTCAGTATGAATTTCTTCATCCAAATGATCATGTAAACATGTCACAATCAAGTAACGATACATATCCTACTGCAATGCACATGGCAATACTATTTTCATTCAAAGAAATGATTCCTGTTATTGACAAATTAATAAAATCAATTAACAAAAAGGCAAAGCAATTTTCTAAATACAAAAAACTTGGTCGTACTCATTTGATGGATGCATTGCCAGTTACACTTGGAAGTGAGTTTGCAGCTTATGTAACCTCATTAACAAATGCTAGAAATCAGATTATTGCATCACAAAAAGAGTTGGAACAAGTTGCATTAGGCGGTACAGCTGTAGGTACAGGTGCAAATACACCAAGAGGATACAGGAAAGCTGTAATTATCGAATTAAGTAGAGTATCAAAATTATCACTTAAACCACAGAAAGATATGCAATATGCATTACAAAGTAAATTTCCGGTTGCAAATGCATCATCTGCATTGAAAAACTTTGCAATAGAATTAGGTAAAGTCTCAAATGATGTTAGATTGATGGCATCAGGACCAATTGCAGGTTTATCAGAGCTAGGAATACCAGCAGTTCATGCCGGTTCATCAATTATGCCAGGAAAAGTCAATCCATCTTTAGCAGAATGTATGAATATGATTTGTTTTAGCGTAATAGGAAATGATACTACAGTTTCATTTGCAGCACAAGCAGGCCAGTTTGAACTTAATGTAATGTTACCAGGAATGTTGAAGGCAGTTTTAGATTCAACAGATATGCTGACAAACTTTTTGCCAATATTTTCTGCAAACCTAATTGACGGGTTAACTGCTAATCAAGCAAAACTTAGAGAGAATATTGAGAATAGTCCTGTAATTGTAACACTGCTTACACCAAAAATTGGTTATCTCAAATCTGCAGACTTGTTCAAAGAATCTCTCAAGACAGGAAAAACAATCAGAGAATTAGTAGTCTCGAAAAAATTAATGACAAATAAAGAAGTCAGCTCGTTGTTAGGTTAAGATGGCAAAAATTTGGGTAGAGGCTTATGGCTGCTCTGCTAGTTATTCAGACTCTGAAATGATTTCAGGTTTGATTGTTAATGGAGGTCATACCTTAGCAGAAAATTCAGAAGATTCAGATCTTAACGTCATAGTTACTTGTTCAGTAAAAGATGCCACAGCAGATAAGATGATTCGTAAAATCATGGATTCCAGTTCAAAACCACTAGTTGTTGCAGGATGTTTGCCAAAAGCAGAAAAAACCAAAGTGGAAAAATTTGCAGAAAATGCAAGTCTAATGGGTCCAAATTCAATTGGTAAGACACTACAAGTTATTCAATCTACACTTGATGGGAAAAAAACCATCGCCTTAGAGGATTCGGATTTATCAAAAGTAGGATTACCAAAGATTCGTCTTAATCCAGCAGTTGGAATTGTTGAAATAGCAAGCGGATGTATGAGTGAATGTACATTTTGCCAGACAAAAATATCAAAAGGAGATTTGCAAAGTTACAGAGTAGGAGACATTGTAAGACAGGTTAAAACCGAATTAGCAGATGGATGTTGTGAAGTATGGCTAACATCAACAGACAATGGATGTTATGGTTTTGATATTAATTCAGATTTACCAGAATTAGTAAATACTGTATCACAAATTCCAGAAAAATTCTTCATGAGAGTAGGAATGATGAATCCAATGTATATGCCAAGAATACGTGAAGGATTGCTAAAATCATTTGAAAGTAGCAAAGTTTTCAAATTTTTACATGTGCCAGTTCAAAGTGGAAGTGACAAAGTTCTAAATGACATGAAAAGAGGACATACAGCAAAAACTTTCAGAGATGTTGCACAACAATTCAGAGAGAAGTTTGGTAAATTTACTATTTCAACAGATATCATAGTTGGATTCCCAACTGAAACAGAAGAAGACTTTCAGATGACAATGCAGTTGTTAGAAGAAACAAGACCAGATATCGGCAACTTATCAAGATATAGTCCAAGACCAGGAACAGACGCTGCAGAAATGCCACAAATCGACATGGTAGAAATGAAGAGAAGAAGCAAGTTGGCTTATGAATTAATCTGTAAAATTTCAAAAGAGAATAATGAAAAATGGATTGGTTGGAAGGGTGAAGCAGTTTTTGATGAGGAATTTGAGAATCAGAAAAGAGGTAGAAATTTTGCATACAAACCAATTTTCGTCAATGAAGAACCAAAAATCGGGGATGTCAGAACAGTAGAAATTACTGACGCCACCGTTCATAGCCTAATTGGGAAGATTATCAGGTAAAGGACTCAAGAATTTTAGATCGGAATTATAATCAAAACTAAGTAAAGAGTTTTTTATCAGAAATCGCGATACTGTACATGACTTTCGAGATTAAAGAGCCAGTACTAGTAGTAGGGCTAGGCGGAGCAGGCATCAAATTAGCCTCAGAAATGAGAGACGTTTTAGATGCAGATTTACTAAAAATTAGTCAAGATAAGAAAGACGTTTCAGAACACAATTCAATTCACATTTCTACAAAATCCATCATAAACCCATCAGTTCAATTGATTCGAGGTTGCGCTATGGAACAAAGTGAAAAAATTGAAGAACATATGAGCACATATGAAACAGTCATCATCATGGCAAATCTTGCAGGAAAATCAGGTGCTGCATTAGCCCCAGTAGTATCATCAATCTGTAAAGAACAAAACAAAAATGTTCTATCATTTGCAATAATGCCTTTCAAATTTGAGAAAAATAGAATTTTCCAATCTGGAATATCATTGAAAAGATTGAGAATGAATTCAGATTCAACAATAATCATTGATAATGATGCAATATTGGATAGTAACCCAGACTTTACTGCAGAAAAATGCTATGATGTGACAAATAATGCAATCAAATGTCTTGCAACATCAATCAAATCATCATCATTAACAGACGACACAAATATCATGTCAACATCACGCAGTACAGAAAATATTGAAGAATCAGTAAAAGATTCAATCAAAATGTTATACGAGGATGCACCACCAAATAGCATCAAACGTTCTATGTTGTACGTTTATGGAGCAGATAAAATTCCAGTTGGAGTAATTAATTCAATTTCAAATATACTTGGAGGTATTTTTGATGAAGAAAATTCTCAAGTGGATATGTCAACATCTGGAAATACAAACGTCGTTTTGTTAAGTGCAATTGCAGGAGAAACACGCTTTGACAAATATGATCCATTAGGAGTTATTTCAAAAGATAAAACATTAGACTGGGATGAACCAGAAACTAGTTTTAACTGTGAATTAGATTTACCACAAATAGAGTAATAATTTTTATTCTTTAGATTTTGGCTTTGATTCTTTAGCTTTTGGCTTTGGTTTTTCTTCTTTTGGTTTTGATTCTTTAGCTTTTGGCTTTTCTTCTTTTGGTTTTGATTCTTTAGCTTTTGGCTTTGGTTTTTCTTCTTTTGGTTTTGATTCTTTAGCTTTTGGCTTTGGTTTTTCTTCTTTTGGTGCTACTTCTTTTGGTGCTACTTCTTTTGGTGCTACTTCTTTGAGGGTTTCCTCTGTAACTTCAATTGCATCAGGATCATCAGTTTGTGGTTCAACTTTTTGTTTGATCTCAGGAGATTTCTTGGAATCTTTTTCATCAGATTCTACATCGTCTTCATAATTAGTAACTAAAATGTAACCATCATCAGTTTTTGTCATTTTGACACGAATCTTACGTGGAGGGCTTCTAACACCTTTAGACCAAATCAAATGAGCTACTTCTTCATCAATTTTAATTTCCTGAGTTTTCATATGCTTTCGGGCAAATTCACGGATCATGTTAATTGCTCTAACTGCACGATGTTGACTTTGAGAAAGAAGTACTTTTCCTAGAGGAATTGTATAAACACGTTCAAGTTCTTGAGACAACTATCCAACCTCCACATCAGTTCTACGCCATGCTCTAGCCTTTGGATTTGTTCTGACTGAACGTTTGGTCTTTAGAATAACCCATGCTGGAACGGCAGATGCTTGTTTTTGTTTCTTGATTAATCTGATTTTTCTACCAGAGTGTTTTCTAGCTGCCATAAAGTTTCGAACAAATTTTCCTCTTTTTAAATCAAGCGTGATTTTTACTATAAAACAAAGTATTCTGCTTCAGGATGATGAACAACTATTGCTGCAGTTGACTGTTCAGGTATAATTTGTCCAGATTCTGTCAGCTCCATTCCAGATTTTTCTCCATGAATTAATTTCCATACAAGATGTTGTTGAGTTGTATCAGGACAACTTGGATATCCCCAACTATATCTCAAACCACCTTTATCAGATAATTCAAGTTCGGTTTTAATTTTTTCATTTATCCATTCTGCCATTGCTTCAGCTGTTTCAACAGCAAGACCATGTAGATAATATGCATCAGTATACTTGTCTTCTTTATCCCATTTTTCAATCAATTCAGCAGCTTTTGTACCAACAGTTACAGACTGAAATGCCACTATGTCATTTTCTCCAAAATAATCTGTTAAACACAGATGTTTAGTTTTTGATGAACGAGGAAAATCAAAAACTATGTCTTGACCGTCTGAGCCATCTACAACTAATTTATCATCACGATTATGACATGAGAAATATCCGTAAACAGCTTGCGGTTCAAAGAGATTATCTTCAATTACACGTTTTTTCCATTCAGCGAGAAGTTTTTCAGGATCATCAATTGTATCAGTTTTTGAGTTTCCTCTAATTCCCCATGATAGTTTGAAAAGTGATTTTTTATTCAAATGATTCCAGATTTCATTTAGATCAAAATCTTCAGGTCTTAATCTGATAACTTCATTAAGTTGTGGCGGAGTTGGTGGAGAAACAGGTTTGATATCGCTATGAGGAAGATTCTCAGAGTCAACTTGCTGAACTTTAGTTTCCTTCCAGTTTGATAATTTATCTTTCCAATTATTTACAAATTCATCTTTTTCGTCAGAAACTAGTTTATCCATTGTTTTAAGACCGTCAAACATGGTGCCACAGTAAAACATTCCAGGTTCATAGATTCCATCTTGTTTTGCAATTCGGTTAATGTAATTACTGTTTATTGCAGCACCGCCACATAGTATTGGAATATTGACATCAGTTTTTCTTGCATGTTCGACAAAAAATTGCATTTGTTTTGATGTTGATACTAATAGTGCTGAAAGACCTACAGCATCAGGTTTTACCTCATTAATTTTTTCTACAAATTTTTGTAAAGGTACCTGTTTTCCTAAATCATGAACAGTGTATCCATTATTTTCAAAGATTGTTTTTACCAAGTTTTTACCAATATCGTGAACGTCTCCATACACGGTTCCTAGAACCAAAATACCCTTACTGGTACCCTCTTCTTTTAGTAGGTATTTTTCTAATTCCTTAACAGCAGCTTTCATGCATTCTGCAGATTTTAGTACGAAGGGAAGAATTAATTCTCCAGCACCAAATTTGTCACCAACAATTTTCATCGCAGGTAAAAGATCATCATTTAATGTTTGAATTGCTCCTTGGTGTGTAACTTCTTTTGTGGCGTTTATCGATAAAACACCATCATTATCCACAAGAATATCCTTTTGAGATAGTTTTTCTACAATTGCAGATACAACATCATTTTCTATTCCATCTTTTAATCTGTTAATAATTCTAAAATTTGAGCGCTGTCCTGCAGGCCATGTTGGATCAACATCAACTTTCTTGGTTTTTGATGATGAATCCTGAGTTTGATTTTCAAAATGAGTAATTAAGTCGGATAACGCATTTGGATGTTTATTGAAGATCAAATCTTCAACTATCTTCTTTTCTTTTTCATCGATTTCAGTATACGGAGTAATTTCACGTGCATTTACAATTGCACTGTCAAGGCCATTTTGTACAGCATGATACAAAAATACTGAATTTAATACGCGTCTGGCTTGAGGGGCAAGACCGAAGCTGATGTTACTTAAACCAAGAGTGGTAAATGATGTTGGAAATCTTTCTTTGACAAGTTTAATTCCTTCCAAAGTATGTTTTCCTGCATCAAGAAATTCTTCTTCACCAGTAGCAAGAGTGAATGTTAGGACATCAAAGATGAATTGTTCTGGACGTAAACCATATTTTTTTCCAGATTTATACAATAGTTCAGCAGTTGCAACTTTTTGTTCAGGAGTTTTTGCCATTCCATCAGGACCAATACATAATGCGATTGCAGGAATTCCATATTTTGCCATCAATGGGGCTAATGCTTTGTATCTACTTCCATCACCTTCTAGATTGATAGAATTTATGATTGGTTTACCAGGAATTTGTTCAATTGCAGATTCAATAACTTGAGGATCTGTAGAATCAATAACAAGAGGAGCATCAATTTCAAGACTTAGACTTTTTACAAGTTTTAGAATAAACTCTTTTTCATCTGAACGTTCAGTTGTTGCAACACATACATCAATACAATGGGCTCCATCTTCAACCTGAGTTCTTGCCAAGTCAACCAACCCATCAAAATCATCATTGAGAACTAATTCTTTTGCTTTTTTAGAACCCTGGGTGTTAAGTCTCTCACCAATTATTAGAGGACCTACCTCTTGTTTCAAATCAACGGATTTGATTGAAGAACTTACTCTAGCCTTTAACATATAGAATTGTGGATGAAATTTTTGTAAATACTTATCTCATCAATCTTTCTTTTGCTGGTCAATAATTTTTCTTAATTGTTGAATATGCTCAGGATCTGTACCACAGCAACCACCAATTATGTTAATTTGTGGATATTCCTCTATGAATGAATTTAGTGCAGATGCCATTTTTTCAGGTGTCATTTTGTATACTGCTTGACCTCCAACATTTTCAGGCATTCCAGCATTTGGAATTACTAACAATGGCTTGTGTTTTTGATCATTCAACCATTGTATGCTAGGCTCCATTTCAATTGGACCCGTAGAACAATTCAGACCAAATACATCAATTCCCATTTCAGAAACAGTGGTATATGCTGATTGAACATTTGTTCCAAGTAACATTTTTCCATATTGATCTAAAGTAACATTTGAAATCAATGTTACTTTTTTTCCAGTTTTCTCCATTGCAATATGAGATGCTTCAACTGCTAATTTCACTTCTAGTATATCTTGACTAGTTTCAATTAGTAAAGCATCTGCGTTTCCTTTGATTAGTCCCTCGGCTTGTAACTCAAATGCATCTCTAATTTGAGACAAAGGCATCTGTCCAAGGTCAGCATCATTAGAACTAGGTAAATAACCAGTAGGACCCATAGAGCCAATAACAAATCTCTGTCTGTCTGTAAATTCATCACAGACACTTCTTGCAAGTTCTGCATTTTTTTGATTTAGTTCAACAGTTTGTGAACCAAATCCATATTCATCTAATTTAATTTTGTTTGAACCAAAGGTGTTAGTTTCAATGCAATCTGCACCTGCAGTAAGATATTTTCGATGAATTTCCTTTATCCAGTCAGGTTTTGTCGTAGATAATCCATCATTAAATCCATCTTTCCCATCTGGAAAATCTTCAGAGTTTGGTTGATACCTTTGAATTTCAGTTCCCATTGCTCCATCAAAAAGAAGAATTCTGTTTTCTAATGCTTCTGCAAATGTTTCTTTATTCAATTTTGTAATCGAGTTAAGAAGTCTAATGCTCCTTTAAAATCATTTGGAGAGGTTAGTAAAACATCACCAGTAATACTCTCAATTTCAAGAACGAAAGATGAGAAATTATCTTCATAGTTTGACCAATCAAGGTTAAGAAATTGTGCAGAGCGTGAATTTTTTTGTGAAGGGAACAACAAACAGGGAATAATTTCAAAGTTTTTTGGATTTAGATAATCATGTAGTCTTTTTACTTGAGAAATATCATGAACTACCTGAGTTACAAAACCATTTGGTTTAGATTCCACTTTTTTAGAAATTTTTTCAAAATTTGGCTTACTTGGAAGCGATAAAAAGAGATTAATTTTTTCATTAAATCCATTTTGAATTAGATGTTTTACTGCAAAGCTTGGAATAACTCCAGATTTGTAATCATTTTCAGGAGATGGATCACCCATCAAAATTAAAATTCCATCGATGTTGGCATTAATGGCAGAATCAACGATGTCAGTGATCTCTGAAATTGTTTTATCAATTACTCGTAGGCTAATAGTAACATTCAGTTTTGGATGTTTTTGCTTGATTTCTGCACCGATAAGTAATGGAGAAATTCTTTCAATCCCTAAAACAGAATCAGTTACATGAATTCCATCACAAAATTTACTGATTTGCTCAATTCTCTCATCTAGTAACTCAATTCGTGAGGGAGGATCAGACACCTTTGGAGGATTAATCTCATATCGGATTGTCATATGTGAAATGACTAAACACTTGATTAAAACTTCTCTATGTTTAGTGATTTACTGATTAGGTTTTTATCTAATTTTCACAGATTTAGCGTATGAGAAAATTTGCTTTTACAGTAGTAGCATTAGCATTGTTTTCAGTATTTTATCCAGGATTGGCCGATGCAGGGATGTACGGAGAAGTATACATCCCAGATCACGAGTTTGTAGGATTTTATGATGAAGCCGGTGTGTACACAGTATTTGCAGGTGTTAAAAATAAGGAATATTTCACAATACAACCAACCATTACACTTTCTGTTATGGATGGTAATCAGAGATTTGAACAAACACACAAGTTAGCTGCAATTGAACCTGACAAAATGCTTCCATTGAAATTACAATTTCCTGGTGTCACCGGTCCGTCACCAGTTTTAGAGGAACCATCGATAACATATGAAGAAACAGTAAACCAATACATTGGAGGATACGTGCTTTACGATTCTTTAGACATACAAGAAGATGGAAGTATTGTTGGAAAGATTAGAAACGGCGGAGAAGAAACATTTGAAAAATTTAGAATTTATGCGTTGATTAAAGATAAAGATGACAACATATTGGATGTTTCATCATCAGAAATATTTCAGACAATGAAACCAGGAGAAGTTTTTGAGTTCAAAATGCTTGCTTCACCGCATATTTCACAAGACGTTGATTACTACAGTTGTTTTGCATTCGGAGATGATTCAATTATGCCTTTGACAGCAAAACAAAATGATGGAACGTTTACCTTTAGATATACTGCAAATGCATGGTTCAAAGATGCAGAATTTACTGACGATGGTACAGAATTAAACATGTATTCAACAAATGGATTTCAACTCCCAGTTGTAGGAAGTTTTGAATTTCCTACAAATTCCATTAATGAAAAATATGAAGTAATTTTAGATGGAGAGAAAATGGCTAAAGGTGCAAGTGCAAAAGATCCTAAAATTAAATTTACAGAATCAGTCGAAACGTTACAAAGTATAGATGAAATGGGAAATTGGCATCTTTACTTTGAAGTACCAGAAGCATTTCAAGGAAATGTAAAAATTTCTGGATTCATGGAAAATGATGGAACAGTAGCAGTACCTGATGAGATTGATTTGACAACTCTAATTTATTATGAAATTGAAGGAGGAGAGATTTTAGATATCACTGCTATGCCAAAAAAAGCATCATTAGTCATTAACATGGATTCCACCGATGATGGAGAATTATCATTGAAAATTAATGATTTTCTTGTAAGGCCGTTTGATAATGGGGAATTTATTGCACAAATTCATTCTGAACCAGGTTTGTTTAGTGATGAAACAGAAACATTGTACATAACAGATGAATTTGGATTTGAGAAGGGATTGACAATTACAATTCCATTCAAGAAAGGTACTGAAAAAATAGAGATTTTTGGCAGTTATGTTGTACCAGAATTTGGTCAGATGGTCATGATAGTCTTAGCAGTGACAATTATTGGAATTGTGATTATTTCAAGAAAGACAAACTCATTTAGTAATTTGTTTTACACAAAAATGTGAATTTAGGAAAAATTAGAGATTCATTAACATCTGAAATTAATCCGAATTTAGTTAACAATAATGAAACTAAATTAGCATCAGTTTTAATTATAATTTTTGCCGAATCACCAAAAATTCTCATGATAAAAAAACCAATTACAATGAACCATCATGGAGGTGAAATAGCATTTCCAGGAGGAAAGATATCTGATGAAGATAATGATTTGCTAGATACTGCACTTAGAGAAACTAAAGAAGAAACGGGCATTACTGTTGAACGTGAAAAAATTATAGGTCAGTTGGAACCTGTTACAACATTAAATTCAGGATTTACAATTTTACCATTTGTTTGTATTTTAGATAAAATTGAAAATTTAATGCCGAATTCAGAAGTGGATGAATTTTTGGAAATTCCTTTGATAACATTTTTAGAAACTCTCGCAAATGATTCAGATCCAGAGCATAATTCAATTCAAGAAATGTACACGTTTACATTTGAAGATCATTTGATATGGGGAGCATCAGCTAGAATGTTAAAGCAAATTACAACTAAATTAAAATAAGAACAAATTGTACCTCTTCTTTCAAATTAGGTAAAAAAATAAGAAATATGTGTTACAAAGAGATAATCTAAATAATCTAGTTAGAGGTACGACCTTTTTCCAACATTCTGGAATAGCAATTACATTTGTTTTTATGCCAATTATTGCAAGTGTTGTCGCAAAATCTGTTTTTGAAATTGGAATAATTGTTGCATCATTTGCATTTGCACAAATTTTAACTGAAACATATTTCGGTCGTATGTCAGACAGAAAGGCAAAACGATTGCTTTTCATTAGAGTGGGCTTTATTTTATGTGCAATTACATTTGGTTTGCATTATTTTGCAGATAATACCACATACTTAATCATAGCAAGATTGGGTGCAGGAATAGCATCAGGAATAATGATTCCACCAATGTTAGCATATGCATATGAGGCAGGAAAAGGAAAGTCCAAGGTTGCATCAGTAATATCATTTCATGCATTAGGATGGCTTGCAGGCATAGTTGCTGCAGGAATAGCAAATGATGAAAAATTAATTTTCGTGGTGAGTAGTTGTTTTTTCATTATAGGATTTCTCATTTCATTGAAGCTTCCTAAGATACAGACAGAGAAAATTGTTGAGAAAGGAATTATCAAAAAGATTATTGTGAAAAACAAATTTCTTTTTTCATCATTATTGGTTCGCCATGTAGGAGCAGCTGCAGCATGGACAGTTCTGCCAATTATGTTAATGGAATACTTTGGTGCAGAATTATATCAGGTTTCAATGGTATACGTTGCAAATACGCTAACCGCATTTCTTGTTATGAATCTGATGTCAAAGAGAATTCAGATTCAAAATATAACAAAATTCAAGATTGGAATAGGAATGACAGTCATAGTATTTGTTGGACTAGCACTAATTACAGAGTGGTGGATGGCATGGCCATTTATGGCAATAGTTGGATGTTCATGGGCATTTTTATTCATTGGAGGGAACTTCCACCTAATGGAAAATAATCCAAGATCAACGTCAACTGCAATTTTTAGTTCTACACTAGCAATTTCTACAGTAATTGGTCCAGTAATTGCAGGAAGTATCGCATACTATACAGACTATACAGCAGTTATGGTTTTTGCAATTATAGTTTCATTTTCAGCATTTATAATTTCAACTAGGATGAAATCAGAAAAACCTAACGAAGTCCCCATTTAGTCATAACTTTGTCTTCTATTTTTTTAAAGACAAAGCCATCAATTAAAATTCCAATTCCCATAATTACCAACATCATTGCAATAACTTGAGATACATCATTTAGTTGTCTTCCAACATTTAACAAGAATCCAAGTCCTAAAAATGAAAAGAGAAGCTCTGCACCAATTACGCCTCTCCATGCAAATGCCCATCCCTGTTTGAATCCTGTGATCATGTATGGAAATGCAGCAGGTATGAGAATTGTTGTGACTAATTGGCCACCTTTAGCACCCATATTTCTTGCTGCTTCAATGAAAGATGGATCAATATTTTTCACTCCAGTGTATGTATTGATAGTAACTGCAAATATTGCACCAATCGCTGTAACAAAGATAATTCCCGAATCAGTCAAACCAAACCACAGAATTGCAAGTGGTACCCAAGCCACAGAAGGAATTGATTGTAATCCAAGTACAAGTGAACCAATCGTTTGATTAACAGTTTCAACACGAGCCATGAATATTCCAAGCATCATTCCACCTCCAATTGCAATTGCTAGACCAATAATCAAACGCCACATACTAGTTCCAATTCCATAAAACAAACTACCATCAGAGATTCCATACAGTAAGTCTTCTCCAACTTCTATAGGAGAAGGAAATATGTTATCGGGCCATATGTCTGCGGAATCAATTCCTTGCCAAACAACTATGATTAGCACATAGAATGCAATTTTTTTACCAAAGAGATTTGCTTTCATCTAATTACACCTATTTTGGCCCCTGGTGCCTTAATGCGGCAAGAATTTGTTTTTCGAATTGTCCCAAGTTTTCATCTTCTGCAACACGAGGTCGTTTGTAATCAATATCAAGTGATTTCTTTACTACTGAAGGTCGATGACTGAATACAGCAACTCGTGAACCAAGTACAGCTGCTTCAGGTACATTATGCGTAACAAAAATTATGGTCTTTTTTGTTTTCTGCCAAATCATTTGCATTTCAACTAGAAGCAAGTCTCGAGTTTGAGAATCAAGTGCAGCAAATGGCTCATCCATCAATAATACGTCAGGATCCATCACAAGAGCACGAGCAATAGCAACACGTTGTTTCATTCCAGTTGATAATTGGTATGTGTATGAATTAGCAAATTGAGATAATTGCATCATGTCAAGATATCTTTTCGATATCTCATGACGCTCCTTTTCAGGTATACCTGCAACCTTCAGACCATACTCAACATTATCTTCCACAGTCAACCAAGGGAACAATGCTCCTTCTTGAAACACCATGATTCTATCAGGTCCAGTATTGACAAGTTTTTTTCCATCAAGTAATATTTCACCATCGTCTGGTTTTTCCAATCCAGCTAATATTCTAAGAAAAGTTGATTTTCCACATCCTGATGGACCAACAATACATACAAACTCTCCATCATTAACAGTGAGATTTACTCCACCAATGGCCTTGAGAGGTTTTCCATCATGTTCAAAATATTTTATAATATTTTTAGCTTCTATCTTACCCATTATGATTTTCCTCGTTTGATGTTAAAGATATGTTTTCATGATAAAAAAGTCCATCAAGTGTATAACCATCACGTCCAAGATACCCAAGAGCATCAGCGCGTTCAGCAAATGTATAGATTGAATTTTCTACAGGTTGTGATGTAATTATGATATTAGAAAATGAGTCTTGAACAATTTTTTCTGGTAATGTTTTACCCATGTATCCTTTCATGAATTGATTATAGAGTTCTTTTGATTTATCAGGATTATTATTAATCCACTGTACTGTTTCCTTATTTGCATTAATCCAGTTTTTAATTATTTCAGGATTTTTTTCAATATAATCAGACCGTCCAATTAGTAATACAGACGAAAATTTGTTTTCGGGCCAAATTTCATTTTCATCAAATAAACGAACTCCATCTAATTCTTCAACTAACATAGTTGCCCAAGGTTCTGGAACCCATGCACCATCGATGTCACCTTTAGCAAATAGTGTGTAGATATCAGGATTTGCTATATTCAGAACAAAAACATCTCCACCCTTTTCAGCAGGGGTTAAACCGTTTTGTGCAAGATAATGTCTGAGAGAAACATCCTGAGTATTGCTAATTTGTGGTGCCGCAACTCTTTTT
This sequence comes from Candidatus Nitrosopelagicus brevis, assembly GCF_000812185.1. Lineage (NCBI taxonomy): Archaea > Thermoproteati > Nitrososphaerota > Candidatus Nitrosopelagicus > Candidatus Nitrosopelagicus brevis. The sequence continues at coordinate 853,868 of NZ_CP007026.1, forward strand.
CCAGAATAATTTTCAATTGATTCTAAACCAGAATTTTTTTGTATAATAAAACTAGCACCGCCATTAGCAGCACTTGCAAGAATTTTCAAGTCCTTTCCGTCAGATTTCAAATAACCATTGATTACAGGACCAGGTCCGACATAAGCAAGGTCAACAGAATTTGAGAAGATTGATTCAATAACCTGAGGACCACTATCGAATATTTTCACTTCAATATTCATGTCATCGTCAAGATTATCTGCAAAAGTTTGATTTTCCATTCCTACGATTGGAACTGCATGAATAATACTTGGGAAAAATGCAACACGGATTTTATTTTGAGAATCATCAACAGTAGATTGAGATAACCCTATGACTGCGACGAGTCCAATTATCACAATTCCAATACCAACCAAATATGGAATTTTCATAAAACAGCGTTATGTCTGAAAGTTAAATAGCCATCGAATTTTAGCTCTAGCTATTCATTTTTAGATCATATAACGAGCCCAAAAATTGTTTATCATAAAAGATAAATGCCCACATACATTCAAACAGTTGCATTATGAAACAAAAATCAATACTTGCATTTTCTGGCGGACTTGATACATCAGTCGTTGTCAAATACATGCAAGACATGCACAATATGGATGTAATTACAGTAACAGTTGACGTAGGTCAAGGAGACGATAATAACAAAATTGCAAAAAAAGCAAAAAAACTTGGAGTGAAAAAACATTACAACATTGATGCAAAGAAAGAATTTGTTACAGAGTATATTTTCCCAGCAATAAAAGCTAATGCACTTTATCAAAAGAAATATTGTCTTGCAACAGCACTTGCAAGACCATTAATTGCACATAAAGTACTCGAGATTGCAAAAAAAGAAAAAGTTTCATCATTAGCACATGGTTGTTCTGGAAAAGGTAATGACCAAGTCCGTTTTGATAATACATTAAGGTCTGGTTCAAACTTACCAATAATAGCACCTATTCGAGATATGAATTTAGATCGTGAAACAGAATTAAAATTTGCAAATAAACATGGAATAGAGATTGATACTGTTGCAAAAAAATTTAGTATTGATCAAAATTTGTGGGGGAGGGCAATTGAAGGAGGAGTATTAGAAAATCCATTTAATGAACCTCCAGATGACGCATTCATTTGGATTAAAACAAAAAATTTGCCTGAAAAACCTTCCTATTTGAAAATTAAATTTGTTAAAGGAGTACCGACAGAAGTTGATGGTAAGAAATTACCTCCTGTAAAATTAATTGAATATATCAATAAAAAAGCAGGAAATAATGGTGTTGGAATTGTTGATCATATTGAAGATAGGGTGGTCGGAATAAAATCACGTGAAGTATACGAAACACCAGCCGCAATTTGTCTGATAGAAGCACATTCCGATCTTGAAAAAATGGTACATACAAAACATGAAACAAAGTTCAAAACATTAGTTGATGACGAATGGGCATGGATGGTTTATTCGGGTTTGTGGGATGACCCATTAAGAAAAGAATTAGATCAATTTATCGAACAATCTCAAAAACGTGTTACTGGTACTGTAAAGCTAAAACTTCACAAAGGAAATGTCAGGGTAGTCGGAAGAGAATCAAAATATTCACTGTATAGTCACGACATAGCCACTTATGGAAAGGATTCCACGTTTGATCAGAAATTAGCCAAAGGTTTCGTTGAATTGTGGGGAATGCAGTCAACAGAAGCTAATAAATTCTAGAGATTGGTGCAAAAAAAAATATGAATTGTCCAGAATGTGACGCAAATATGAATATCCCAGAGGATGCCGCTGTAGGCGAAATAGTTTCTTGTGGAGATTGTGGTGCAGACTACGAGATCGCAAAGAAAGAAGGTTCTGATATTGAGTTAAAAGAAGCTGAAACAGTAGGCGAAGACTGGGGAGAGTAATTGCAAAAAATTTGCATAGTATTTGATAGATTAAGAACTGAGGAAAAACTACTGCAGAAAAAGGCAGAAGAGCTTGGTTATGAAACATCAATGATAGATGCAAAGATTACAAGTTTCGATACAGACAGTAAACCAGAAAATTTTGATTTTGGTGATGTTGTTTTAGAACGTTGTGTGAGTTATTACCGTGGACTACATTTTACAGCTTGTTTAGAATTTTTGGATATTCCAGTAATTAACAAATTTGATGTTGCCAATACATGTGGAAATAAAATGATAACATCCATGTTATTAAAAAAAAATAATATTCCTACACCAAAAACATATTTCTCTTTTTCAGCAGAAACAGCATTAGAAAATTTTGAAAATATAGGATACCCACTTGTAATAAAACCAATAATTGGAAGTTGGGGAAGAAGTGTAATGCCAATTAAAGACAAAGATACTGCCGAAGCTGTAATTGAAAATAGACAAGTAACCGATGGACCACAAGATAGAATTTATTATTTGCAAGAAATGATTGACCGACCACCACGAGATATACGAGTCATTACAGTTGGAGATCAGGCTGTATCTGCAATGTATAGAAAATCATCAGGAGGTTTTAAAACAAACATAGCATTAGGAGCAGACCCAGAGCTTTGTCAAATAACAAAAGAGATGGAGGATTTGTGTGAAAAGACATCAAAGGCAGTGGGTGGAGGAATATTAGGAATCGACTTGATGGAAGACAAAGAAAAAGGCTTGGTTGTTCACGAGGTCAACAATACTGTAGAGTTTAAGGGGTTAGTCAAAGTCTCAGAAAAAAACATTCCAAAAGAGATGATCGACTATGCGGTTCGTAATATCAAGTGATAATATCAAGTACCGTTAAATTATGCTTCGTTAGGAAAATATTATGAAAGTAGGAATTGTCGGTGCATCCGGTTATGTAGGAGGAGAAGTTCTCAGACTATTACTTAGCCACCCTAAAGTTGAGGTTTCAATGGTTACATCAAGACAACACGTAGGAAAATTTCTGCATAGGGCACAACCTAGCCTCAGAGGCTTTACCGATTTGAAATTTTCAGAATTAGATTATGAAAAAATGAGTGACTCTTGTGACTTAGTTTTCACAGCAGTGCCACACGGAACTGCAACTGATATTGTCAAAGCATTGTATGACAGAGGAATGAAGATTATTGATTTGAGTGCAGACTATCGTTTGCACAACCCAGAAGATTACGGAAAATGGTACGGATGGGAACATCCACATCCAGACTATTTGGAAAAATCTACATTTGGCGTTCCAGAATTACACAGAGAAGAGATTAAAAAATCACAATTAGTTTCTTGCCCAGGTTGTATGGCAGTTACATCAATGCTTGCATTAAATCCATTAATCAAAAATGATTTGATTGATACTGATCACATTATTGTTGATTCAAAGATAGGTTCGTCTGGTGCAGGTGCAGGTGCAGGTACATCACATGCAATGCGTGCAGGAGTCATACGACCATACAAACCAGCAAAACACAGACACACTGGAGAGATTGAACAAGAACTAAGTCAAACTGCTGGTAAGAAGATTAAGGTAGCAATGAGTCCACATGCAGTGGATGTGGTAAGAGGAATTTTATGTACAAATCATACATTCCTCAAGAAAGATATTGATGAAAAAGAACTTTGGAAGATTTATAGATCAGAATATAGTGAAGAACGATTTATCAGACTGATTAGAGATAAAGAAGGTCTACATAAATTCCCAGACCCAAAGTTTTTGGTTGGTTCAAACTTCTGTGATATTGGATTTGACCTAGATAGAGACAACAATAGGTTAATTGCATTATCGGCATCGGACAACCTAATGAAGGGTGCAGCAGGTTCTGCAATTCAAAACATGAATGTCATGTCAGGATTTGATGAGTTCGAAGGAATTATGTATTCCCCTCTAACACCTGTATAATAGATGATTACAATAAAAATTGGCGGCAGTGTTGTCGATAACTTACATCCATCAACAATAGCTGATATCAAAAAAGTTGCACAAAAAGAGGGAGTGATACTGGTTCACGGAGGAGGTAAAGAAGTAACCAAAGTTACAGAACAGTTAGGTAAAGAACCAAAATTTGTTGTGTCTCCAAGTGGAATAAAAAGTCGATATACCGATAAAGAAACTTCAGAGATTTTTACAATGGTAATGTCAGGAAGAATAAACAAGACCATTGTTCAGATGCTACAAAAAAACGGAATAAATGCAGTTGGTCTTTCAGGAATGGATGGAAAAACAATAGAAGCAAATCGGAAAAAGAAACTGATGATTATGAACGAAAAAGGAAGAAAACAGATGATTGATGGAGGATATACAGGTAAGATTTCAAATGTAAACTCAGAATTGATCAAAACAATCATGGAAAAAGGCTATACGCCGGTCATCTCTCCAATAGCGATTAGCGAAGAATCAGAATTTCTTAATGTAGATGGAGATAGGGCAGCAGCAAATGTTGCAGGCCATGTGAATTCGGATAAGGTGTTATTTATTACAAATGTAGACGGATTACTCATGGAAGACAAGTTGGTGGAAAAATTATCCCTTGAGAAGGCAAAAGAAATAATGCCAAAGATTGGATTTGGAATGGAGAAAAAAATACTTGCTGCAACAGAAGCACTTGAGATGGGAGTATCAGAAGCACTAATTGCAAATGGACAAAGAGAAAATCCAATTTCATCAGCAATAGAACATAACAAATGCACGGTGATTTCTAAATGAGTGAAGATAAATTCCTTGGGAATCTCTACCAAAGGTTTCCTGTAACTGTTGATAGAGGAATAGGTGCACATGTTTGGGACACGAATAACAAAGAATACATTGACTGTATGGGAGGATATGGAGTAGCATTACTTGGACATCAAAATGAAAGAGTGACAAACGCACTAAAATCACAATTAGAAAAGATCATTACAGTTCATAGTTCATTGTATAACAAAACACGAGAAGAGTTTCTAGAAAATCTTTTCAAGGTAGCACCAAAGAACCTATCACAAGTCCATCTAAACAACAGCGGTGCAGAAGCAATTGAAGCAGCAATGAAATTTGCACGCAAGTTTACAGGTAAAACTGAGATGGTAGCCATGAATGGTTCATACCATGGAAAGTCCATGGGCGCATTATCAATCACATTTAATCCAAAGTACAGAAAATCTTTCAAGCCTCTTATCGAGAAAGTATCATTTTCACCATTTGGAGATATTGAAAAACTTCGTGAAACAGTAAATGATCAAACATCATTTGTAATCTTAGAACCAATACAAGGAGAGAGTGGAATACATGTAGCTCCTGATGGATTTTTGCAAGATGTCAGAAAATTATGTGATGAAAAAGGAATTTTATTAATTTATGATGAAATTCAGGCAGGATTAGGACGCACTGGAAAAATGTGGGCACATGAACATTGGGATACACCACCAGACATACTATGTTTGGCAAAAGGAATTGCAGGCGGAGTTCCAATGGGTGCAACATTAGTCAAGCCAGAGATTTTAGATTGTATTTCAAAAGGAGAACATTCATCCACATTTGGAGGAAATCCATTGTCATGCGCAGCAGGTCTTGCAACAATGCAGGCATTAACACAAGATAAGCTTGTAGAAAATTCTGCAAATATGGGAAGATTATTTAGACAAGGATTAGATAAATTGAAAGAAAAACATCCAGTGATTAGAGAGGTTCGAGGTAAAGGACTCATGATAGGTGTAGAATTAAAATTCGAAGTGAGAGATATACTAATGGAAGGTATTGAGAAAGGATTACTCTTACTATATTCAGGAAGAAATATTCTAAGATTACTTCCTCCACTAGTAATAACTGAGGCAGATGTAACAAAATCTTTAGAAATACTAGATGAATTATTTACTAATGAGGAGAAAAGAAAAAATGCTCAAGGATAAGATAGATGAAAAAATTCTAGAATACTTAAGAAATGATTCAAGAGAATCTTTTGTAGAAATTGGTAAAAAATTAAAGCTTTCAGAATCTGCTGTTCGTAGAAGAGTAAAGAATTTGGTTGACAGTAAGGTTATTGAAAGATTTACTATCGAGATGGGTGAAATGAATTCTACAAGTGCAATTGTTTTGATATCTGTCGATTCAACTACAGATACATCAAAAGTATCATCAAGATTAACAAAATTGAACGCCGTCAAAACAGTTTATGAAATAACAGGACAGTATGATATTAGTGTCATAATTAAAGCACCAAGTATCACCGAAATTAATGCAGCAATAGATGAATTAAGAAAGATACCAGGCGTTATTGATACAAACACTGTAATTATTTTAAGAACAATCAGATAAACGAAAATCGATACAAATTTTTAAAATCATACTAAATTAGATCATAAATGGTTGAATATCTGCGATGCTAGTACGATTATGTTTATATTAATGATTTATTGCAACGAAATTAGTAATGACTGATCCGAATCACTATGCAGACATGTATAACGCATATGAAAAGACTCCAAAAAAAATTCATATATTGGATTCAACACTACGGGAAGGTGAACAACACCCAGGTGTTTCATTCACAAACAAACAACGAATTCAGATAGCATGGATGTTAGATTATTTTGGAGTTGATCAAATTGAAATTTCACCAGTGGTATCACCTGATCATAGAGAAGCTACAAAAACAATAATCCAACAGGGATTAAGAGCAGATATTGTTTCGCACGGAAGAGCATTACGAGAAGATATTGATACATCATTATCATGTGATGCAAAATGGGTAGCAGCGTATCTAGGCATATCAGATATCCATCTAAAAGATAAATTAAGAATTACAAAAGATGAAGCATTAGAACGTGCAGTAGATACAGTAACTTATGCAAAAGATCATGGATTAAAAATTAGATTTACAGTAGAAGATGGTAGTAGAGCAGAACCAGAATTTTTGCTAAAGTTATGCAGAGCAATTGAAGAAGCAGGAGTGGATAGAATTAGTCTGCCAGACACTGTTGGAATAATGAGACCAATTGGAATGTATAATTTCGTTAAAAAAATTCGTAGTGAAATTAAGACACCACTTGATGTCCACGTACACAATGATATTGGGTTTGCATTGGCAAACGCATTTTCAGCATGTGATGCAGGAGTTGATCAAATTCATACAACGATTGACGGTATCGGAGAAAGAACAGGAATACCAGCATTAGCTGAAGTAGCAGTAGCCTTGACATATCTTTTCAAATCTCCAAATGATTTTAGACTAGATATGTTAGCAGATCTTTCAAGACTCATAGAACAATATACTACAATTAAGCCATATGATTCAAAACCAATTGTAGGATCATCAGCCTATAAGCACAAGGCAGGAACACACTTGGCGGCAATACTCAATAATCCAGCAGCCTATGAACCAATACCACCAAGAGTAGTCGGCAATAGAAGAAAGATAGTATTTGGGGAATTGGCAGGCAAAACAGGTGCTAGTTATCTTATGTCATTATTAGGAATAAGCAAGGATCCTGAAACTGCAAAAAGTGTTGCAGCCGGGCTAAAAAATCTTAGAATGGGAGATGTTTTAGAAATCCCATTAGAGGATCGCCTTGAACGTAAAATAATTAAGGATGAAAAAAAAGGAGAAAAATAGATAAAAATGACAAATTGCCCTGAATGTGATGCAAATATGAAGATCCCTGACGATGCAGTAGAAGGCGAAATTGTCACCTGTCCAGAATGCGGCGCAAGTTTTGAACTTGCTAAAGCATCCGAAGGTTTTGAGTTAAAACCAGCTCAAACAGTCGGAGAGGATTGGGGACAGTGACCAGCAAGATTTCAATCCTTTACGATACAATCCGTCTTGAAGAAAAATTACTAATCGAATCTGCAAAGAAAAATGATATCGCAATAGACATGGTAGATTGTAAAAAATTGTTTTTGGATTTGAATGAAAAAAATTGCTTGGACGGACCAGTATTACAAAGATGTGTTAGCTATTACAGGAATTTACATTCGACTGCAGCTCTTGAAGGTCAGGGTGCCAAAGTAGTGAATTGTTTGAATACAGGAATTTTTGCGGGAAATAAATTATTTACACATATGTTATTACAAAAGGCAGGAGTTCCAACACCAGATGCAACAGTTGCATTTTCAAAGGATTCTGCATTGGAAGCATTAGAAAAACATGGATTTCCAAAAATTATTAAACCAACAGTAGGGAGTTGGGGAAGAATGGTTTCTAAATTAAATGACATGGATGCAGCTGAAGGAATTATAGAAGGAAGAGAAGCAATGTATCCGATTCACCACATACATTTTCTTGAAGAGTTTGTCCAACGTCCACCACGAGATATTCGTGTGATTGTGATAGGAGACAATGTTGCAGCTGGAATATACAGAAATTCAGGAGATGGGAATTGGAAAACAAACACACACCTAGGAGGTTCAGCAGAAACCTGTGAAATTACTAAGGAACTAGAAGACATATGCATTAAGGCAAAAGATGCAGTGTTTGGTGATATTGTAGGTATTGATCTAATGGAAAGTAATGAGAAAGGATTGGTAGTACACGAAATAAACAATACTACAGAATTTAGAAATGTTGTTAGAGTTACAGGCGTAGATATTCCAAAATTAATGTTAGAACATGTCAAGGGGTTTGCATAATGGATGATCATTTAGAAACTTCCAGATATGCGATTAAAACTTTGGAAAAAGCATTAAGAATCTATACTCCATCATTAAGCGAAAAGGCATTAGCTGATTTTCTTGCAGATAGATGTGACGATTTAGGATTCAGAGATATTCATCAAGATGAAGTTGGAAATCTGATTGCAACAAAAGGTTCAGGCGAACCAAAGATAATGCTATGTGGACATATGGATGTCGTTCCTGGAAAAATTAAGGTAAGAATAGAAGGTGACATGTTGCATGGCAGAGGCGCTTCAGATGCAAAAGCCCCACTAATTGCAATGTTGTTTGCAGCTGCAAGTATAGGAGAAAATGAGGGAACAATAACATTTGTTGGCGCAGTAGATGAGGAAGGTAATGCAACAGGAATAAAAAATTTAGTGAAGAATACACCTGATGTTGATTATGCAGTTTTTGGAGAACCAAGTAGTATTCAAAAAGTTACAATTGCATACAAAGGTCGATTAGCAATTAATCTAAGAGTGAATGTGAAGGATAGTGCACATGCAAGTGCTCCATGGTTAGCAAAAAATGCAATAGAGGAAATATCATCAGTTGCAATAGAATTAAAAAATGAGTTAGAAAGCGGCCAGGAAAATAAGACTAAAGGAATGATGCTTACTGCAACCCTTACAGAGATCCGTGGTGGTACTAGTCACAATGTAACACCAAAAGAATGTGTTGCAACCTTAGATATCAGAATCCCAGTAGATATGAATTGTAATGATATTGAGGAAAAAATAACTAAAATAATTAATGAAATGTCAATAAAGAGAGAAATTGAAGTTTTGTATTCAGTGATAGATGAAACAGAACCATTTGAAGCTGCACATAATTCACCATTAGTTAGAGCATTGACATTATCAATTTTGGATGTAGAAAAGAAAAGACCAATGTTGATTAGAAAAACAGGTACAGGAGACATGAATGTAATTGGAAATCAACTAAAGATTCCAGTAATTACATATGGTCCAGGAGATCCTCACGAAGCTCATACAATTGATGAAAAAGTTTCGATTGAAGAGTTTGTTAAAGGAATAGAAATTCTGAAAAAATCACTACACCATTTAAAAAGACTGCATGATAGAACGAAATAATGCTGTGGTTTATTGGATTAGGTATTTCAGGTATTTCAGAATTATCAAATAGTACGCTAGAAGTCATAAAAAATGCAGAAATTGTATACTTGGAATCTTTTACCAGTCCGATTTCAGATACAGAAAAAAAACAGCTAGAAGATATTTCAGGTGGAGAGTTCAAGACTGCAAAAAGATGGTTGGTTGAGGATGGAAATGAAATATTAGAAAATGCAAAGAATAGAAAAACGGTGTTAATTTCATATGGTGACCCATACATTGCCACAACACATCTAGAACTGAAAACACGAGCAATTAGAGATGATATAGAGACAAGAACAATTCATTCATCTTCAATTGTTTCATCATTAATTGGAGAAGTGGGATTACACTACTACAAAGTTGGAAAGGTACTGACCATCATGAATGATCCAAAATCAATGATTACTCCATACAATACAATTTTTGAAAATTTGTTGGGAAAAACACATTCAGTGATTTTATTGGAATATAATGAAGATAAGTCATTTTTCTTAGATCCAAAAGATGCTTTATCATTATTACTAAATACCGAAAAAACACAAAATAGAAAAGTTATTTCAGAAGAAACTTTTGCAATTGTTGCATCAAGAATTGGGAAGGATAGTCAAAAAATAATTTCAGGGAACATTTCAAACCTAATTAAAAGTGATTTTGGAGAAGCACCGCATAGCATAATCATACCTGGAAGACTACATTTTACAGAATCAGATGCAGTAAAAACTGTCACAGAGTGTTTGGATGAACCGACTGACAATTCAGCAGATGTGAAGAGTATTTCTGAACAAATGATTGAAAAATACGTTCCAATGGTAAGAGAAGCATTGGCAGAAATCAAACCACATTATGAAAATCTTAAAGAATATGAAGATGTCTTGATAAATGCAAAATTGTACATTGATGATGCTGAGAATTTTCTTAAAGAAGGAAAAAAAGAATATGCAGTACTAAGTATAGGGTATGCAGATGGTCTGGTTGATGCATTACGTATTGCAAAAGGTTTTGACCCAAAAATGTGATAACGATGAGTTGAAATTGGACATATCATGAATCAAAATGGTATGAAAACACTCTCAGAAATACAAAATTCTTCTTCAAAGATTGTTCTAGCAGGAGGAGTTTTTGATATAATTCATCCAGGTCATATCAATACGTTAAATGCCGCAAAAAAACTTGGAGATATTTTAGTGGTGGTTGTAGCCACAGATAAAACAGCAGTTAAGATGAAGAAACGTGAACCTTTACACAATGCTCAGTTAAGACAAGAGTTAGTTTCATCACTAAACATGGTTGATGTATGCATTATTGGGGATGAAGAAGATATTTTCAAGACAGTGGATTTGGTTAAACCGCAAATAATTGCTTTAGGTTATGATCAAACTCATCAGGAAAAATTCATCACAGAAGGATGCAAGAAAATTAACTTAGATGTAGAAGTGGCCAGATTAGAATCACCAAGACCTGAAACCTCAAGTTCATCAATACAAAAAGAATACGGTAAAGACATTCACGGTCTCTAAGAAAAATTATCTAAAATTGAGATTTTTACTTTAACATTTGATTTTTCAGAAATTTTTAGTGCTTTACGAATATTATGTTTTGAGATAAATTCAACTATTGTTGTATCATGATGAGTTCGTTCCAATAAAATTAATTCACAATCGACTTTGTTATTTATTTTTGATTTGAAGCATTTTACCCATCCAAATGTTCTCTTGCCATCAGAAAATGGATTAATCTTTATTCCCTCATAATTTGATAATTGTGAAATAGCTTCAGAGAATTTTTTTTCTTTAATTTGGACATTCAAGGTTCCAGGATATGGGACGTACCCCAATTTTGATTTGAATTGTTTAGTATAGCCTTTCATTGACATGTAATATGCTCCTTCACCCATTCCAGAAGTAATAGTACCAGTAAATGTCAGAGAGTTTGAAGACTTTGAGATTAATTTTGATAAAAGATTATGAAGTGTCGATAATTCCACGAATCCCTTATGGGTAATTTTTATTGATTGTTTTCGTCCAGATTGAATTCTTTCAATGAATCCACCTGACTCTAATTCTTTCAAATGTAAGGATGCCGATTGTTGTGATTTACCTATTTCCTTTCCAAGAGATGTAGTAGTAACATTAACAAAATTGTGTTTTCCACCTTTTGATAAGATATGTGCTAAAGTTAGAAGGTGCTGTGTTTTTAGATCAGTCATTAATTAGATGCTATACCAAGTTCTCTAAATGTTTTTAATGAAACACCATCAGAGTTAGATAATTTTGCAGTTCTATGACCAATTATACTTTCAACACCTGCAGTTTTTGCAGCGTCTACTAATCTTTGAGTAATTATACCATCTAAAATTAGATATTTTATTCCAGATTGACCAGTTATTTTTCCAACTAATTCAGGAATTGCAACTCTAAAGACTTCAGTATCATTTGAATCAAGTGCAATTGCTTCTAGGGATTCATTTAATTCTGAGAATTTATTTTTACACAATTCTGCAAGAGGACCATCATCGACATTTTTAATTTCAGGTGCAGACAACTCTTCTTCCATCTGTTTTTTCACAGGTGCTAAAATCTCATCAACTCTTTTTGGAGTTAATTCTTCAACTTCAATTCCAGTATCTGCACGTAATTCAACATCAACATGTACAACTGATTTTAATTCTTTTAAGATAAATCCACCAGCTCTATCACCATCAGTGAATGCTACAACCTTTTCTTTTTGTTCACATAATTCTTTGATTGATTCATCTATACGTCCACCTTCAAAGGCCAATGCATTGTCATAACCAGCTCTCAAAAGATTAATGATATCAGCACGACCTTCTACAAGAATTACCCATTTAGAATCATGTATTCCAGTACTACAATGGAGTTTTTTTGGACCGTATGTTGTAATTTTTTCAGAATTATTTTCATGAACTTCTTCAAGCATTTCTTGTCCTTCACTTACTGAATTTGTTGACCATTTTTGCTTGATTTCTTTAGCACGTTGCAAGATATCCTGTTTTTTGTTTGCTCTAACATCTTCTATATCATCTAATCTGAATGAACTATCAAATGGACCAACTTTATCGATGCTTTCAATAGCTGCAGAGATTAATGAACATGTATCAATATCAGTGCTCATTGGTAACAATGCGTCACCTTTAGTAGTATTTTCAGTACTGAATGTATTTACTTCAATTCGACCGACTTTAGATACTCGTTGTAACTCATTCAGATTCATTTCAGGTCCCAAAAGACCTTCAGTTTGTCCGAATATAGCTCCGATTATATCTGCTCGTTCGACAAGTCCGTCAACTTCGAATGATAGTTTAACGTGATACTTGACAATACCGGTATATGGCAATTATTTATCATCTCCTTAATATTCAATATTCAGAGATATAATTTGAGATTTATAAACGATTTGAATAAATTAAATGAAAAAGAGAGAAAAGAAAAATGTCTATTCGGTACTGAATGAAGAGCCACATGAACAAGATTTTGTTACATTTGGATTATTGATTTTGAAACCAGAACCCATTAGGCTTTCAATATAATCGACGTTTGCACCGTTCAAATGATCAATGCTCATACTATCGACTAGTACTTTGACACCATTTTCTTCAATTACTCTATCATCTTCCTCAGCTTCTTTTTCAAAGCCCATTCCGTATGATAGACCAGAACAACCACCACCTTGAACGTAAATTCTTAGGTATTGCGGGTTTCCATCTTCCTCAGCCATGAATTCTTTGATTTTTTCAGCGGCTGGGGCAGTGATTGTTACCACTTTACCTGATTGTGCTTTTGGTTGTTCCAATTCAGCAGATGCTTGTTGTGGTTTTGGAGTCTCAGTATGAGTACTGCAAGAATCACCGACTGTTTCAGTTTGAGCCTCGTGATTTGGACCACATCCACACCCATGATCACCATGTGATTCATGAGCTGCATCGTGAGTTTGTTCAGTTGCCATACAGATTTTCAATCCTCAAATTATAAGAAGCTTTTCCCCCTTTGTAGGGTATTAATAAAGAAAATAAGAAAAATAGAGTGAATTCTATTTTTTGGATTTATTAACAAAGTCTACCATACGCTTTTCTCTATCAGGATCAGAGAAACAGTTTCTCCAAGCCAATAGTTCGACACCTAGACCGGTATCTAGATCTGCATTTCTTCCTTTGTTAATAGCTGTTTTTGACATGCGAACTGCGAGTGTGGCATTTGATGCAATTGTTTTTGCCATGCTCATAACCTCTTCCATTAGAGATTCTAATGGAACAACATTATTGACAAGACCAATTTCTTTTGCTTCAGCTGCTTTGATCATTTTACCAGTATAAACAAGCTCTTTTGCTTTTGCAATTCCAACTATGCGCATCAATCTTTGTGTTCCACCCCATCCAGGAGGAATTCCGATTGTAACTTCAGGTTGGCCCATTCTTGCATTTTCAGATGCTATACGAATGTCACAAGACATTGCAACTTCACATCCACCACCTAATGCAAATCCATTAACTGCAGCAATTGTTGGTTTTGAAACATTTTCAACGGTTGCAGTTACTTCTTGCCCAAGTTTTGCATATACTTCAGATTCATCAGCAGATATTTTTGACATGTATTCAATGTCTGCTCCTGCTGAGAATGCTTTATCGCCTTCGCCAGTCAAAACAATTACTTTGACGCTATCATCTTTATCGAGTTGCTCAAATGTAGAAATAATTTCTCGAGCGACATCAATGTTCATAGCGTTAAGCTTTGTTGGGCGATTAATCTTTACGACACAAACGCCTTCGTCTTTGCTTGTTGTAATCATTGACATGATAGGAAACGAATTGAATGTAAAATTAAATGTTGTCTATTTTCCACGTACTTTGCCCCATTGGGCTAATGCAGATGCTGCTGCGACCCAAGTTCTGAGGTCTTGGAAAACTGGGACATTATTTTTCTCAATCAATTTAATCATTTTTTCAGTATATGGGCCGCCATTTCCACCACATAAGATTGGCTTTTTCTTTTTCTTTGAAAGAGCAGCTAAATAATCAACAATAGTTTCTTCAAGAGGATCATCTTGGAATACAAACCAAGGCATTGCAATGTCAATATTTTTGTCTGCCAAAAATTGTTCAAGAACAAAATTATAATCACTTGCAGTTGCGCCACCTCCGACATCAGCGGGATTTCCATTATGAATTGGAACAGTCGGTGGGAAATGTTTTTGAATTTTTGTACGAGTTTTTGAATCTAATTTTCCAATTGTGAGTCCCAAGCGGTCTAAATGATCAATTCCACCAATCATAGGACCTGCACCGTTACTTGTCATTGCAACACGATTACCGTTTGCTGGTGGTTGCCATGCCATTGCCTTTAAGACACCAACTAATTCTTGATAACTGTCAACTGAGATAATTCCTGCTTGCTTGAATGCACCCATAATCATTGCATTTGAACCTCCAAGAGAGCCCGTGTGAGATGCTGCTTGTTTTGCACCAGCTGCGGTTCTTCCACTCTTCCAAATAATTACTGGTTTTTTCTTTTCTTTCATTACGCGTTTTGCAGTATTGATGAATTTTCTTCCATCACCAAATCCTTCAACATATAATCCAATTACTTTGGTTTGAGGATCATTTGCTGCATACCATATCATATCTGCTTCATCAACGTCAGAACGATTACCAAAGCTAATCATTTTTGATAAACCAAACAAATCTGCACTTTCTAACATACTAATTCCCATTGTTCCGCTTTGTGAGAAGAATGCAACGTTACCTAGTTTTGAACGAACCATTCTTGCCTGTCCTTGGAATGCGCAATCAAGTCTATTTGCTGCATTAAACATTCCAATGCAGTTAGGACCGATTACACGAATTTTATGCTTTAATGATAATTCTTTAACTTCAGCTTCCATTGCAGCTCTATCGCCACCAAGCTCTTTTCCACCACCAGAAACAATTACTACATTATGAATTCCTTTCTTTGCACATGTCTTCATTATTGGTCCACATGCAGAGAGATCAACACAAACAACAACAAGATCAACTTTTTCTTTTATTGCGTCTAATGAAGGATAACATTTGATTCCAAGAATTTTCTTTTGTTTAGGATTAATTGGGAAAACTTTACCTTTGTAATCTTGTTTTCCAAGTGCATCTAACACAGAGTTTCCAATTTTACCAGGAGTTGCAGATGCGCCGACTAGTGCAACAGATTTTGGTGTGAAGAACTTCTCCATTGAGGCAATGACTGGTTTTGCTTTTGAGATAGAGTTCTTTTTGAGTTCTTTATTTAGAATGATTTTTGCATCTACTACAAAGTAAGATTTTGGATATACGATTACAGGGTTAAAGTCAATACTGTTGATATAATTTGCATTTTCAACACCAATTTTTCCAATTTGTACTAATGCTTTTGCAACCATGTTTGTATCAATTGGTGCACTTCCACGGAAACCTTTGAGAAGTTTTGAACCTTTTAGTTCATTCAACATAGATTTTGCATCAGATGTTGTAATTGGAAGCATTCTAAATGCAACATCTTTGAATACTTCAGTCATGACTCCACCCAATCCAGCCATAATCATTGGTCCAAATTGTGGATCATTTTGTATACCTACGATTAATTCAACACCTCCTTTTGGAACCATTTTTTCCAAAAGAATTCCTTTTACATCAACACCTTTCTTTTTAGATAATCTTCCATACATGTCATTGAATGTTTTTTTAACATCAGCAACATTGTCGATGCCAACCTTAACTCCACCAACATCAGTCTTGTGTAAAATTTGTGGAGATACAACTTTCATTACTAATGGAAATCCTAACTTTTTTGCTTGTTTTGCAGCTTCATCTGCAGATTTTGCTAGAGCAAAACCTGGTACTTTAACACCATATTTTTTTAGAATTGTTTTTGATGATTCTTCAGTTATGACTTTATGATCTGTATTGATTATTTCTTCAAAGGTATTTTTTACAAAAGACATTATTCGATCGATGAAAAAATTTTTCGCTATATTAATCTTTGATCAAAATTTTTGATTATGGCCAAATGCCTTTATGTTCAAATGCTTCCATGACTCTTTGAACTGCAAGAACCATTGCTGCACGTCTCATGTCAATTTTGTATTTTTTCGAAATATCGTGAGTGTCTTTTAGACCTCTAACAATATTTGCTTCCATTTTTCCTGCAACTTCATCAAAGCTCCAGTAATATCCCATGTTATTTTGTACCCATTCAAGATATGAGATACAAACACCACCAGAGTTTGCAAGTATGTCAGGAATGACCATAATTTTTTTGTTGTAAATGATTGGGTCTGCTTCAGGTAATGTTGGACCATTTGCAGCTTCTCCAATAATTCTACATTGTAATTTCTTTGCAAGTTTAGCATCAATTTGATTTTCAAGTGCACCAGGAATTAAGATCTCACATTTTGTTGTGAGTAATTGTTCAGTTGAAACTTTCTTACTACCAGGGAATCCAACAACACTACCTTTCTTTTGTTTGTGTTCAATTAATTTACTAACTTTGAATCCATTTGGAACAATAATTGATCCTTTAGAATCACTTGCACCGATACATTTAGCACCCATTTTTTCAAGATATTCACCAGCAAAAGTGGATGCATTTCCAAATCCTTGTAATACAACTTTTGCGCCTTTAAGGTTAATTTTTAATATTTTGGCGGCACCTCTTACGCAATAAGCAGTGCCCAATCCGGTTGCAACATTTCTTGCAAGTGAACCTCCCATAGGAATTGGTTTTCCAGTAATTACTCCTGGAGAGTATTTGTTACCGTTCATCTTACTCCAAGTATCCATAATCTGTGTCATTTCTTTTCCAGTTGTGTAAACATCAGGTGCAGGAATATCTTTTTGAGGTCCAATGATTTCGCCGATTTTATATGCAAATCCTCGAGTTAATCTTTCTAATTCTCCTTCACTTAGTTTGTCTTTTTTCGGATTTACAAAAATTGCACCTTTACCACCGCCAAGTGGAACGTCAACTACAGCACACTTCCATGTCATCCAAGACGATAATGCCATAACTTCGCGTTCCATGTATTGAACTCCGCCTTCTGGATCAAAGTATCTAATTCCACCTTTGTATGGACCACGATCGTTGTTGTGTTGTGATCTAAATCCGGTGAAGACACGTATTTTTCCATTATCCATCTTTACAGGAATTTTAACACGGAGAACTTTGTTTGGCATTGCAAGATATTCTCGAATACCTTTATCTTTAATTTTTAAAACATCACAAGCATCGTTTACTTGTTTTGTTGCATTAGCAAAAGGGTCATGTTTTACCAAGATGAATATTGTGTAATTTCAAATTATACTTAAAAGTATCTTTCACAATATCAAATTTTTTATCATCTAATAAAATAGATAATGTATGAAAGTTTTAGTTACAGGGGCAGGTGGATTCATAGGCTCCAGACTAGCAAAGAAACTGATTTTAGAAGGACATGAAGTTTATGGTACAATTCACGATTCGCCATCTCAAGTTGAAGGGATGCAAATTATTAATGCAGATTTAACAAATGATGAATTTGAGATTCCAGATGTGAGGTTTGATGTGGTTTTTCATTTGGCAGCTGCAACTCCATTGGTTAAAGATAAGAAAAAACAAAAGAGAATCAATTATGATGGAACTGTAAATTTATTTAATAAAATTAAAGATAAAACAGAATTCATAATTTATGCATCAGGTTTAGGTGTATTTGGGAATCCAAATGGTACAGTGGACGAACAAAGCCCAATCAAACCAGATACAGATTTTGTAAAAATAAGATTAGATGCACAAAAATTTCTTGAAAATTCTTGTAAGGAGAACAATATCGGTTTTTCAGTATGTTATTTTGGCGATGTCTATGGCGATGGAAGTTGGTTTACAGAGATGGTAGTTAAAAAATTAAAGAGTGGAATGATGAAGACTCCTGGAAAAGGTGATTACGATAAATGCTTCATACACGTTGATGATGCTGTAGGAATTTTGATATCAATTGCAAAAAATAATCTAAGAGATCAAGCATATGTTTGTGCAGATTCAACTTCTGTAACTTTTAAAGAATTTGTAGATTATACGGCAGATAAAATTGGAGCAAAACACGCAGGTGGAGTTCCAATGTTTCTAGCAAAAGGAGTGTTAGGAGGAGATTTAGTAAAGTTACTTACAACTCCAATGAAAATTTCAAATAAGAAAATTTCAGAAGTTTACAATTTTGTTTATCCTTCCTATGAAGAAGGGATCAACTCAATTCTTGATTCATAGATAGTATCTACATCTAAAAGAACTAACCCTTAAATTGACTCAGTAACTAAGTTTTTCATTATGATGCCAAATCGTGGTTATGACATGACTCCAACCATGTATTCACCTGATGGAAGAATTTACCAAGTTGAATATGCACTTGAGACTGTCAAACGTGGAACACTTGCCATAGGAATAATGACAAAAGAAGGCATTGTTTTAGCTGTTGAAGAAAAAACAAGAGCATTACAAGTTGAAGGAATTACGCAAAAGATTTTCCAAGTTGATGATCATATTGGAGTTGCAGCCGCAGGTTACATTCCTGATGCAAGAGTTCAGGTTGACAATGCAAGATATTTTTCTCAAAGTAACAAATTGACTTATGATGAACCAGTAGACATTGAAACAGTTGCAAAACATTTAGCAGATCAAAATCATCAATTTACACAATATTCAGGTGTTAGACCATTTGGTGTTGCGTTAATTATTGCAGGAATAGATAGAAAAGGAGTTAATGTTTACGTTATTGATCCTAGCGGAACCTACAACTCTTATTCTGCAATAGCAATTGGAACTGGTTCAGACGAGGTAAATGAATTCCTAGAGAAGAACTACAAAGAAGGATTAACAATTGATGAGGCTGCATCATTAGCAATTGCTGCAATCAATCTCAAGAGCGAGGAAAAATCCGGCATAGAGCACATAAAGATGTCAAAGATACTATCAGAAGGAAAAATGATAGAGAAAATTTCTACTGAAGACCTAAAGAAGTTTGACGAGGCTGCAAAAGGCAAATTTGTCAAATAGAACGAAATTCTTAAGAATTGAATTATTAGAGCAATGATTTTGATTTAGATATGGGTTTAGGCAGTTATTGGGGAGAAGTAATAGACGTACTTCGAGAAATCATACCAGTTTATGACAAAGTAAATTCATTCATTTCCCTAGGAAAAGATGTTGAACATAGAAACAGAGCAATCAAAGGTAGAGTAAAGAAAGGAGATAAAATTCTAGATGCAGGTTCTGGATTTGGGAACATGTCAAAAACTGCAGCAAAGATTGTTGATAATGATTTGAAAATAATTCTTTATGATCCACTTGTACCAATGTTAAAAAATACAGACAGACTGTTTGATAGAAAAATAGACTCTGCTTGTGGTGTTTTTGAACATGTTCCATTTCAAGATAAAGAATTTGACGCAGTACTGTCAGGATATTCATTACGCGATGCAATTAGCTTGAAAACTGCAATTTCTGAAATGCATAGAGTTCTAAAAGAAGACGGCAAGTGGGTCATAGTTGATTTGGGAAAACCAGACGAACCGTTTTTTAGATTTGGTGTAACATTTTATCTCAGAATGATTTTACCGGTAATAGCACTGATAGCAGGAGGAAGACTTGGATTAAAGTTTGGTACATTGTACGGAACATACAAGCTTTGGCCACAAAATAAGAAATTGGAATCCATGTTACTTGAGAAATTTTCAAGAGTGGAATTTGAAAAAGACCTTATGGGCGGAGCTATTATGGTTGCTGCATACAAATGAATAATAGATTAATTCTAGTTTACATAACCGGCATTTTAATTGGAATCTCATATGGGCTTCAAGGTCCTTTGTTACCAGTTTTTGCAAAAAATGTAATTGGTGCATCATATGCAGATTTAGGAGCAATAGGATTTGCAAATTTTATTCCATACATGTTCTTTCCATTATTTGTCGGAATTTTATTAAACCGTTTCAACAATGCACATTTGCTTTCGTTAGGAATTGGAATAAATTCAATATCAGTATACTTACTTTCAATTTCACAATCAGTTCCAGAAATTATGGGCTATAGAGTACTTACAGGAGTAGCGCATGCATTTTTTTGGCCACCATGTGAAGCAATTATTTCAAATGTAAGTAAAGGAAAAACACGGGTAAGAAACATTGCAACGTTTACTGGATTTTTTACAACAGGATTTATGATTGGACCACTAATCGGCTCAGTGATATTAGAAAACTATGATGAAAATTATAGATTCATTTTTGAAATTGCAACTTACATATTAGTAGCATCAATTGTTTCAGCCATCGGTCTATCTAGAAATAGACCAATTGTAAAAAGTGAAAAATTCTCATTTTCTTCAATCAAAGAGATAATAAAATTTCCACATGTCATCATGATGCTCATTTATTGTACTGCATCATTTGGCATAATTTTGAGCATTTATCCTGCTTTTTTGAACGACAGGGCCATGACTCCAGTCAATATTGAAATTTTATTTTTCATTTTTGGTTTATCGCGAATAATAACTCTCATTATGGCAAGCAAGTTGGCGAAAAATACAAGTCTCACATTGATTCTGGCGACTTTTTCTATAGCTGCAGGACTAGGACTATCATTCTTCGTAGAAAGCATTGTTGAATTTGCAATTGCAATAACATTATTGGGATTTGGATTCAGTATTTTCTTCCCACTAACATTAGAAATTGTTTTGAGTAAAACAAGGAAAGAGATTTCCGGTACTATGATTGGAGCATATGAAACAGTGTTTGGAATAGGATGGGCTAGTGGTCCAGTAATTGCAGGAGTAATATCACAATTCTTTGGAAATGAAACACCGTACCTAGTATTCTTTGTAATAGGAATTGGTGTTGCAATACTTTCCATATCAAAAAGAAGAATGCTTGAGCCTAACAAAAATACAAATCTTTAATTTTAAAACAAAATATTGAGAGACATGGAATATTTCCTAAATATTATGGGAAGTGAATGGATGATAATCATTTTCGTTGCATTAATTCTATTATTTGGAACGAACAAACTTCCTGAAGCCGGAAAAAAGATTGGAAAAATGGTAGGCGAATATAACAAAGCAAAAACAGAAATGCAAAATCAAATTAATGATATGACAAAAGCTGAACCGGAAAACCCTACAATTGAGGGGCCAGTTCAAACAGAGAGACAAAAATTAGAAAGAATGGCACAAACATTGAGAATTAACACGGAGAATAAATCAGATATAGAATTAAAAAATGCTATTGATGCAAGGTTTGGACCCAAAGAAAATAGTTCAGAGAATAAATTTACGAATTAGATTTTTCATTTAATCGGTACACATTTTTCCGTAATCTTTTTTGTGCAAATTTATAATATTCCTTAACAATTTCAAATCCGCAAAAACGTCTATCTAACATTTTTCCAACTACTGCAACTTGTCCAGAACCAAGGAATGGATCAAATACGATATCATTTTTTTTACTAGAATACATTAGAATTTTTTTGATGATTTCAGCAGGCAATTTTGTAGGAGTTTTATCCTCTCCAGTCCAATATTCACGTTTAATTTCCCAAACATCTTCTTTGTCATGATAATGTAGGCTGTGACCATCCTCACTTTTTTCATTTTTTCCATATCTTGAAAAAGGGTAAAATTTTCTTTTTTTAGGATTTTTACAAACAAAAAGACAATGGTAATGTGAAGTTACAAATTTATTTTTTGTTACAACACCAAACTGATATTTCCAAATTATGTGATTGATTACAGTTAAACCAACATCATCGATTGCAATCAAAATATCTTTAAGATTATTCCAGCCAGAAAATATGTACATACTTCCAGATTCTTTTAGTATACGATTTGCTTCAGAAATCCAATCATAACTAAACTGGGAATAATTTTCAGGTAAGATTTCATTATATCCTTCAATTACTCGAGAACTTTTTCTATTGTAATTTGCTTTTTTGGCTTTAAAATCAATAGCAAATGGAGGATCTGTAATTATTAGATCGATTTTATTTTTATCAATTAACTTCATTCCATCAAGACAGTTTTTGTTATAGATTTTATTGAAATCAATTTTTTTCATTAATTATTTTTCTATTCATGATTACTTAAAATTTCATAAAAAGAAAAATTGTAATGTTTTCCACTACAATTAACGATAAGGGATTTTTGCTTTTTTCTTGTTTACTGCTGTAAGTTCTTCTTTTAGATGTTTTTTAAGAAGATTTTCATGTTCTTTTTTATGCTTCCAGTATGCATTGAGACATGCTTGTCTAGTTTTTGCACGATTCAAAGCATTTGTGAATTTTTTATGGCTTTTAGCCACATCGGATGTATAACCTGCCATACTCCAGATCCAGCCGCATTATAGTTAACCTTTTTTGTTTTCATGGAATAGTGCCAAAGAATAATACTATTACATAGTGATTTCAAACAAGGGTCATGGAAAAGGTTGCAGTTGTCACAGGTAGTTCTAGTGGAATTGGATTTGAAACATCTCTAGCATTAGCAAGAGAAGGATATGTCACATACGCAACCATGAGAGATGTAAAAAAGGCCGACGATATACAGAGAATTACAGATGAAGAAAATCTTCCATTGAAAGTAATAGAATTAGATGTTGATAATGACGAATCTGCCGGAAATGCAATAGATACAATCATTCAGGAAAAAGGTAGAATCGATGTACTAGTCAATAATGCAGGATGGGGCATATGGGGAACGGGTGAAGATGTTTCAATTGAGGAATTTAGGGAACAGTTTGAGACGAACTTTTTTTCAATTGTAAGATTGATTCAGAAAGTTGCGCCTACAATGAGAAAACAGGGTTCAGGAGATATTGTGAATATTAGTTCAGTAGCAGGAAGAATTGGTTTTCCAGTATCAACTGCATATATCAGTTCAAAATTTGCTTTAGAAGGTTTTTCAGAATCTTTAAGGTATGAACTTCAACCGTTTGGAATCAATGTGATAATAATAGAGCCAGGAGTCATCAAAACAAACTTTTTTGATTCAATGAGAACTGCAAAAAAAGCAGATAATGATGATACTTACAAAGATATCACATCAAAAGTAATTTCAGGTGTAGAAATGATGGCAGAGATGGGAACTCCGCCAAAAGAAGTTGCAAATGCCATAATTAATTCAATAAAAGAAGAAAATCCTTTACCAAGATACGTTGTAGGTAATGATGCGGCAATGTTCTTGGAGGCAAAAAAAATGAAAACAGATATTGAGTTTGAGAATTATCTGAAAAAGGAACTATACGGGGAATAATTCAAGGTTAGAATATATACGCCAGATACCGATTTTTGTCAAAGTCCGAAGGATTGTGAATTATAATGAAATGGAAAAAACTAGAACATAATGGAATACTTTTTCCGCCAGATTTTGAAACCAAAAAAATAAAGATTAAGATCAAAGGAGAAAGTGTTGATTTAGACATAAATCAAGAAGAGATGATCTATCAATGGGCTAAAAAGAAAGACACACCGTATGCACTAGACAAAGTTTTTCAGAAAAATTTTGTTGCAGATTTTGCAAAAACATTTGGTAAAAAATATAAAAAATTAGAATTAGATGATATTGATTTTAAAAATGCGTTCAATTTAGTTGATAAAGAAAAAGATGCAAAGGAACTCCTTACAAAAGAAGAGAAAAAGGCACTTGCTGCAAAGCGTAAAGAATTGAGAGAAGAGATGAAAGTGAAATTTGGTACAGGAAAAATGGATGGGAATGAAGTTGAAATTGCAAACTATATGGCTGAACCACCAGGAATTTTCATTGGAAGAGGGGAACACCCCTTACGAGGAAAATGGAAACCAAAAGTCACATCGAAGGATGTCACATTAAATTTAGGCAAAGAAGCAAAGGTGCCAGTTGGAAATTGGGGCAAAATTGTTCATGATCAAGAATCAATGTGGATGGCTAGTTGGACAGATTTTCTAACACAAAAAAGAAAATATGTATGGTTAGCAGATACTGCAGGAATTAAACAAGATAGAGATAAGGCAAAATACGATAAGGCAAAGATGCTAGCAAAAGAAATTGAAACTATAAAAAATAAAATTGTAAAAGATATGCAGAGTAAGGATCCTAAGGTAAGACGAATATCTACAGTATGCTGGTTAATTTATCGAACAGCAATGAGAGTTGGAGATGAAAAAGATCCTGATGAAGCAGATACAGTAGGTGCAACCACACTAAGAAAAGAACATGTAACATTAACATCAGATGCAATAAAATTTGATTTTCTTGGAAAAGATAGTGTACGATGGCAAGAAACAGTTCCAGCTATTGGAAATGATAAGCAGTTTCATGAGAATCTTAAAGAGTTAACTGCAAAAATTAAAGCAACTGATGAAATATTTGGAAACTTAACATCTAGAGATGTAAATGAATACTACAAGACGGTAGTAAAAGGATTAACTGCTAAAGTTTTTAGAACATTCAGTGCTTCAACAGTTGTTTCAAAATATCTTAATGAAAATGGAGATGTGAAAAAAGGTTCACAAATGGAAAAGCTATATCATGCAAAACTGGCTAATCTTGAAGCTGCAATCATGTGTAACCATAAGAGAACCATTCCAAAGACATTTGAACAATCTCTTCAAAAAAAGCGTGATACACTCAAAACAGCAGAAAAAGCAACACCATGGAAGAAAAATGAGGAAGTATTGAAAAAGGCTGAATCAACAAAGACTAAGACCGATGCACAAGAGAAGAAAAAAAAAGAGAGAATTACAAAAATTAAAGGAATGATAAAAAAATCAAAGGCAAAACAAAAAGAAAGGGTTGAGAAATTAAGATTACAATTAGACCTTACAGAGAAAACTAGGGATTATAACCTCGGTACATCTCTACGAAACTACATCGACCCACGGATTTTCAAATCATGGACTGATGAGGTAACAGCAGATTGGGAAAAACTCTACACCGCGGCTCTGCAGAAAAAATTCCTCTGGGTAAAATCAGAGAATGAATCGTGGCAAAACGTCTCAAAACATTATTGATTTTAACATTTAAGTGCCATATACTTGGATGAAAATTCGTGCCGGGGTAGCTCAGCCTGGTTAGAGTGCCAGTTCGAATGGTAAACTCTAACGGTTCTTCCATAGAAGGCAATACTCATAATCTGGAGGTCGTGGGTTCGAAACCCACCCCCGGCATTACAGTATTTTTGTACTAAGAAAATTTTGTGAATATGTAGGGAGTTTCAGTTGTTTGATTAAAGCTCCATGCAGTAGGTAAGGAATTTGATTTAATTATTTCAAGACCACTCTCATCAATCAGTTTTTTCCAACCACCATCTCTTGTATCATTAAATGAATATTTTTCAGAATAACTTCCAGTCAAAACCATGCATGATTTTTCTTTTAGGCTGTTATCTAAGTTTGAAATAATTTTGCTTGCCAACACATCGCCCCCCATTTGTGGCAATCCGCCAATAAAAAATGCAGGTTGAGTCAGACCCAGAGAATTATAATCAAATTTTACTGCATCGGAACAAATTGGATTAAAATTTGCCATTATCTTTTTTGAAATATTATTTTGCAAGTCAACTAACATGTCGTCAATTTCAATTCCATATACATTCAATCCTAAAACTTTTCCACAATATGCAATTCTACCGTCACCAGAGCCAATGTCTAGAATTTCCTTATAGTTTAACATTTTAGCCATTGAAGTTATTATGTAAGCAGTTAGCATC
This sequence comes from Candidatus Nitrosopelagicus brevis, assembly GCF_000812185.1. Classification (NCBI taxonomy): domain Archaea; kingdom Thermoproteati; phylum Nitrososphaerota; genus Candidatus Nitrosopelagicus; species Candidatus Nitrosopelagicus brevis. Next base: position 880,284 of record NZ_CP007026.1, read on the forward strand.
CAAGTTGGAGAAAATGGCTGTGTGCTAGATTCATGGCCAATACTGTTTAACCAATATTTGTTTATGTCACCCTCGTACACCATGCAGTTAACATCATTAATTTTTGTTTCAAATTTATCATAGTAAATGGAATTATTTTGTAAAAAGATATGTAGAGAATCAAGATCGTTTTGAGGAATAGGAAAATCATCTGATTCATCCAGTGGCATTATTTCTTGAACATGACTAGTTCCACAATAAACACGTCTGAATTCTTGTTTTAGACTGATAAGATTCTTTGAGATATTTTCAATCATCTTTGATTCCAGAATCATATTGTTTAACAAATTCTTTTGTACTCATTAACTCACGTAATTCTTTGTATAATCGTGCCTCATTTTCAATAATTTCTTTAGTTTTTGCTTCAGAATTTTGGCCAAGTAGTTTAAGATCATTAGTGGATTTTTGAATTGAATTTACCAACTGAGAAAGTATTACTGGATGGAGTGATTTTGAGAAATTTTCATACACATATTTTTGAATTTTGTTAATTTTTTCGAGATGTGTTTGTTGTTTAGATTCCGAGATATCCTGTGTGAGTTTTTTGGACAAGGTTTCAACCATTGTTGCCTGAAAATAGAGACTCACTATGTCAGGAATCATTTTTTCGGAGTTTTTTGGCATAGAGTCTATTATCTTCTGAAATTTTTCAAATTCAGAATCAAGAAGTTTTAATGAGTTTGCCACATCCATATTTAGGATGAATTGTGTGTATTTTTATTTCATTCACACACTATTGTACGTGATTGTTCTATAATGGATTAAATAATTGAAAAATATGATTTTCATATGACAAAAAAAGTTGCAATAATGAAAGGCGACGGAATCGGGCCTGAAATTGTTGATGCAATGACAGGCATACTGAAAGAATGCAATTTACAATCAGAAATGGTATTTTGTGATGCAGGTTCAGAACAATGGGAAAAAAATGGTAGCAAAGATGCATCATACATCCCAGAATCAACTATGACCACACTTGAAGAAGTTGATGCATGCTTTAAAGGACCAACAACTACAATTCCAAAGCCAGGAGCACCAAGGAGTGTCGCGGTAACATTAAGACAAAAATTTGAGTTATTTGCAAATATTAGACCTGTTAAAACTTTCAAGAGATTAACACCAAACAGAAATGTAGATTTTGTATGTTTTAGAGAAGCAACTGAGGGCTTGTACACGGGAGTAGAGACACAACTTAATGAGGATACAGCAATTGCAATTAGAAAAATTTCAAGAAAAGGATGTTCAAGATTTATGGATTCTGCACTTGATTGGGCAAAAAAATACGAGTTAAACAAAGTTGTGGCAATCACAAAACGAAATATTTTGAAAAAAACTGATGGATTATTTTTTGAAGAAGTAGAGAAATCAGTAAAGAGTTTTCCAAATATGGAGCTTCAAGAAATTTACATAGACAATATGGCTCAGCAATTAGTCATAAATCCAGAACAGTTTAACAATTCAGTTTTAGTCAGTACAAACCTATTCATGGATATAATTTCAGAACTTGCATCTGGAATTGTAGGTTCCATCGGTCTCATCTATTCATCAAATATGGGAAAAGATTATGCCATGTTTGAGGCTGCACACGGAAGTGCACCATCATTCAAGGGACAAAATAAAGTTAATCCAACTGCGACAGTACTTGCAGGTGCATGGATGGCAGATTATTTAGGTGAAAGAGACATTAGAGATGCAATTTTTTCAGCAACTGATCAAATAATTAATGAAGGAAAATATGTAACATTTGATATTGGCGGAGAAGCCACTACAACACAAATGTCAGAAAAAATTTCAGAACTTGCAAAAGCAAATTTAAGAAAGTAAGTGTTTTACTTCTACAATAATCAGTTCTTCAAAAAATAATTTTTTTTTATCAATTATTTTTGCTTGAAAACCTTTGGAGTTTACAAAATTAACTAATCCCATATAATCAGATAATGATGACGTTACAAACAGGAATTTTCCATTCTTGTCTAAATGAGGCAATGCTGAAGAGATAATTTCCAATGGGATTTCCAATCCATCTTTTCCACCATCAGTTGCAACATCAATAATTTCATCAGTTGCGAGATAAGGAAGATTGCAAATGATGAGATCAAATTGTAAATTCAATGCATCAGCAGAATGACAACATATGGCATTTTGAGTTTTATAATTTTGTGTACAAAGGGTGTTGAAACTAATATCAGTTCCAACAACTAACTGGAAATTTGAGTTTAGAATGTCAGTCAGATAGCCAGAACCGCATCCTATGTCTAATGCAGATTTACCGCGAAGATCCTTTAGCCTATCTGCAAGAAAGAATGTATCTTCAGCAGGAAGGTATTGTTCAGATTTTTTTAATTTTTTTTGCAAATTTGATAATTTCATTATTGTTCATCTCTTCTAATCTCTGATCAGATTTTATTTCTAATCCCAATTTCTTTCCTATATTTTGAAGTTTTTTCCTTCTAAATGAGAACATGAGATTAACAGACTGGATTAATTCTTTTGAAAATGTATTTTTTCTTGAAAATGACATTATAGCAGAATCAATTTTTGGCTTTGGAGTAAAATTTTCTTTTCCAATTTTTTTGAGAATTTTCATTTCAAATCCAGACTGAGCCAAGACAGAAATTGCCTTTCTTTCATTACCTTCAGCTAGTAGTTTTTTTGCAAAATCATATTGGACCATGACTATTCCATGCTGAAATTTTTCCATGAGCATCCATTGTATGGCATTTTTACTTTCAGAATATGGCAAATTAGAGACAAAAATATCAAATTTTTCGTGTTGTTTAAAGCCGTCACCATGAATAATTTTGAGATTTTTGATTTTAGAAAATTTTACTTTTGATTCCTCATAAAGTTTAACATCTTTTTCAACAGAAATTACATTTTTTGATTTTTCACAAAGAAATGGAGTAAGAATTCCTTTTCCAATTCCAATTTCATAAACTATGTTATTTTTTGATATCTTTGCCGAATCAACAATGAATTTTGCAATTAATTTTGAATTAAGAAAATTTTGTCCTAATTTTTTTCGAATACTCATTTTTTGACAAATAATCTAAACTGAGTTTCACCAGAAATTTCTTCAATAATTCTTTTTGATAAATGATTAACAGGTTCTTTAATTCCTGCACGAGATTCTAAATCCTCATAATTTTCAAACTTTTTTTTGTTAATTTCATCAATTATGACTTTGAGATATGTTTTACCAATTCCAGGAATCAATTCAAGCGAGTGTTTGCGTGGGGTTAATGGTTGTGCATTATTGATATAATTTACAAATCTGATTTCATTGTTTGTGACAATTGTAGATACAACATTAGTTAATTCGGTTTGGGCAGAATCAGATATTTGCTCATAATCTAACTTACCCAATACAGATTGAACTTTTGTTCGTCCTTCTTTTCCAATGTAAATTTTTTCACCTATTTCAAATTCTGATTCATCTAAACCAAGAACTTCAAGTAATGTTAAACGTTCTTCACCTAGAGCTGTTACAATTACACCTTCTCGGCCTCTAACAGTTTTTGACCTACCTCGTGTTGAAAAATCTAACACATATGCATATTCTTCATATTTTCGTGATTGGGTAGTTCCCCTTTCCAAAAAAATCACCTAATTATCTAACTATTGTCCTTGATAATTTTAAGAATTTTTTCTAAAGTTTCAGTCAGAATTAATTTTTTCCATCCAAATGTAAAAGAACGTAATTCAGACATTGTTTGTGGACAAATGTTAATCAGTTCAACAGCTTCTTCTTCAGTAATATTGCAATCTTTAACTAATTGTTGTTTCATTTTTTTTGCTGAACTTGCCTCCAATGTTGAGACTTTGGAAACATAATCAAAAGTCCATCTTTGAATTTGGTCCATATTTTCAGGATCTTGATTCTTCAACAATTCTTTTACTTCAGATAGTGAAACTGCTTGTTTCTTTTTTACTTCTTCCATTTTATACACCGAATGGTTTGATATGGTCTAATCTAGTGATTAAAGTTTTTGATTTTTCACCTAATTTTACATCTAAAACTACATGTCGTCTACCTACTTCAGTGACAAGTCCCACTTTTCCGTGATAACGTCTGTGTGGCAGTCCTTTGTGTTGTGATGAGTCAATTTGGACTAGTGCCCTATCACCAACGTTGTACTCTCTTAGTAAGAAAGATACTCCACGAGGACCTTTTTTTGTCATTACTGATCTAGATTTATGCTTAAATCCGTGTGAACGACCAGATGTCTTTTTAGTTGCCATATTAAAAAAATCACTTGTTTGCCCTTATTTTAAGACTAGTATGAAATTTGGCAGAAATTTGTATTAAAGAAATGAAAAGAGGAGGGGAAATGAGACTATTTCAAATCAGTTGAGTCAGAATCTACTGGTTCTGCGCTAACTTCAGGAGTTTCTGGAGCTTCTTTAGGCTCAGAATCTACTGGTTCTGCGCTAACTTCAGGAGTTTCTGGAGCTTCTTTAGGCTCAGATTTCTTTGTAGTCTTCTTTTTCTTTGTTGTATCTTCTGGGTCTATTACACCGGCTTCGCCTAGTGCAAAGATAACATCCATTTCAGGATGATGTGGACTATCGACCATTCTTGCAATTCTCTTTTTACCTGATTTTTTCAAGTAGACACGGTATGTGCTTGTGTGTGCAACTACATTACCTCCAACAGGTTTTGTTGGGTCACCAAACATCTGGTCAGGAGAAGACATTACTTGGTTTGTTGCAATTGCAGCAACGTTATAGGTTTCAGCCAATCTAACTAACAAATGAACGAATTTGTTTAGTTTTTGTTGACGTGTTGCAAGAGTACCTCTTCCAAGGTATTCAGATCTAAATAGACCAACTGCAGAATCTGCTACTATTAGTTGTATGTTGTGTTCTTTGATTAAAGTACTGGCTTCCTCAAGAATAAGAATTTGATGAGAACTGTTGTATGCTCTTGCAACAATAATGTTGTCAAGAACTTTCTCAGGATCCATTCCATTTGCTTGTGCAATTGAAACTATTCTTTCAGGTCTAAAGGTATTTTCACTATCGATGTATAATACACCACCTTCAAGACCGCCTTCTTGTTTGGATTTTTGGACTTGTACACACATTGTGTGACAGAACTGTGTTTTACCACATCCAAATTCACCATAGACTTCAGTTAGTGCCTGAGTTTCGATACCACCAGCAAATAGTGTATCTAGAGCTTCAGTTGCAGTGGTAATTTTACCAATGGTCTGTCTCTTTTTGTATAACTCGTTTGCGCTAACAAAATCCTTCTGAATTAATCCACCTTCAACTAAACCTTCTCTTGCCTTTTCAACAAGCTTGCCTGCAGTATCAATATCCATACTTGTTAGTTCGGCTATTTCTACAGGACCACGAACCACTAGATCCATAATATTATGAATTCCAGCGTCATTTAGTTTTCGGGTTGTTACTGGACCAACTCCAGCCAGACTTTCCAAAGTTATTTCTTCAGTCATACTGTAAGGTACGGTACCAGTACTTTATAACCATTTTGTTTTATAAGATTTAGATTTTGAATCAATAAACTAAGGTCTAACGACGTCTTCTTCTTTGTGCACTTGCTTTATTTTGACCTGGCATTTTTCCACCAAGACCAATTTCTGCTAGCACGAATCTTTTTCTAAAATTACTTTTATTTCGTAATTTTGAGTTTGTTCCAACGATCTTTCTTCCTTCTACTTTAGGAGTTTGACCTCTTACTTTACCTGCTTTGGTAAGCGAACCGTGTGTTGCCATAGATTTATGCTAAAATTTAGGAATTTATGTATTTGGGAATTACCAATATTCAGCCTTGATTTTCTCAATTACACGCTCATGTTCTCTACCTTTTCTTCGTGCATATCTTTCCATTGCGCCTAATGGAACACCGCCTAAGGAACGTGCAAGTCCATTAAATGCAGTAGCCTTGAGTTTTCCTGCTGCACCATGTTTTCCAGTCCTAGTCATGAATTTTTGAATTCCATACTTGAAATTGTGTTGCCAAGTCTTGTACATGACACCTAATTGTGTTGGGTCATTATCCTGTCCCATATCATAAAATTCAGATTTTTCTAATAATCCAATTGGAACAAATGTTAAAGGAGTAGCAGTAAACATTGCTTCTGGTTGTTCTCTTTCTAATTCACTGATTAATCTGATAGTCTCCCAGCCATCTTCAGGTTGTTCATCGTTATCTAAACCCATAATCAAAGTAAATGCCGGAATCCAATAATTTTCATTTAGAGTTTTTACACCTTCTTTTACAACCCAATGCCATTCATCAGGACTATATGGTGCAAGTTTTCTATCAGCATATTTTTCAATTAATCTTGTACTGCCTGTTTCAAATCCACATTGAATTCCAGTAAGATTATCAGGACCAGCTCTTGTAATTTTGGAAAGACTTGGAACAAGACGTTCATCGGCAATTGCTCCTGAAAGGGTTCCATGTGTAGGATTAGTATGCTTTACACCTGTAGACATTATTGCTTTGAACAAATCTTCTAATGCATCTCTGTTTGGTTCCATATTTTTTGCAGTTCGTATATCCATTCCATAAACAAAGATATCATCACTATGAATCCATGCCCTATCCATTCCACCTTTTTTGATGTTAACTTCAATCTCTTTTTTTACTTTTTCAGGAGAATAATATCTTAAAGAACGAAGTGTTACATCACAGAATTTACATCCACGACCACAACCACGCATTACTTCAACCATGCCATGCATACTTGGTTCTGTAATTTCTGGAATCTCATCTAGTTCTGGTCTATCCCAGAAATTAACAAATCTTCCATGGTGTGTTTTGTCACCACGCTTGAATTCTTTAATGTCAACTTTGAAGTCTTTTCGTTTTCTAAATGGATCCATGTTTTCAAATTGTCCATCAATCAAATAATCGAAAAATCTACCAGCATGTCCATCTATTTCAGGTGCAATTCCGCCCATCTCACCTTCAAGAACTGCATACAAACCATATTCTTCAATTTTTTCAGGCGCATAGTTGTATTGCCAAGTACCAGAAGCACCAGCAATAACTTTAGCATGACTTCCATTCTTTTTCTTTGCTGCATTAATTCTTCTATGTAAATCTGCATTGTAAAATTCATCATATGATGTTTGTTTTCGTCCAAAGGTAAAGGTCATTGTTACAGGTCCCATTCCAAGAGGATCCATTTCGTATGTTCCAACAACTTCGGTTTCAGGACCAATGAATTTTTCAATATGATTTGGATGAGCCACAACTACATCTTTTCGAGCATATCCATCACGTAGTAATCCAGCTTCAACTTTTCGTAATCCATATGGAGCAAATTTGGCAACACCATTAACATCAGGAGACCAATTACAAATGAAATCAAACAATACTTTTGGAGTAACTTGATTTTTTAGAATTTTATACCAGAAACTGTTTTTATCACGATTAGGATCAATTGCAGGAGCACACCCAAAGAATGTTGCGAGAGAAATACCTCGATATGGAGACATCAAAGTTCTGTCTGCAGTGAGAACTACTTTTGGAGTCGCCATTTTTTACCTATACGGCTTGAAAAATCATTTATTTTAAACCTTGCTTGAGTTCTATCGTTATATTTCTTCTAAAATTCCAGATTTTGTTCTATGAGAGTGACCAAATTCAGATTTTTGGGATAAATGATCTCCATCGAATACAGTTCCATCTCTACATGCAAGATCATCATTTACACAACAACTTCCGCATATGCCGACACCACATTTCATCATTCGTTCCAGACTTGCTTGAACAAAAATTCCTTTTTTATTAGCCATTTGGACAGTTTTGTACATCATTAATTCAGGACCACACGTGTAGATAGCATCATAAGAATTTTTTTCCAGGAGGTTTTCCAGGATATCGGTAACATAGCCTTTTTCACCATAGCTTCCATCTTCGGTAACAGGGATTATTTCATGAGAATTATGTTCTAGTAATTTTTTTGCAGTTTCTTCAAAAAATACTTCGTTTTTAGTTTGTGACCCCATCAAGACAGTGATGTGATTTGAGGGATTTGAGAATTTGATTAATCTCATCAAAGGAACTAAACCAGTTCCACCCCCAATTAGGAGAATTTTTCCATTTTTAATTTCAAAGGCATTTCCGTATGGGCCACGCACCCCAATTTGTTGACCCACAGAAAGATTGTATAATGCAGTGGAAGATTCACCACGTTTTCTAACTGTCAATGCAGCTTGATCATTTTCAGCAGATACCATTACACTCATTGGAAGTTCGTTTACACCAGGAATCCAAATCATTGCAAATTGGCCAGGCAAAACATTTGCAAGTAGAGAATCTTTGAAATACAAAGTTCGTACGGTAGGAGTTTCATCAATAATTTTTTCGATGACACAAATGTGCGGATGATTATTGTCTCTTTGCTTTTCCAATCATTTCACCTATTGTTGCATAACCCTTTCTTTCCATATATTTTTGAATGCCAGAATTAATTTCACTAAATGTTTCAACCCAGTGATCACCCATAACACTTCCAAATTGTACCACAGAAGAACCTGCCAAAATAAATTCAACTGCATCCTCCCAATTTGAGATTCCACCACATCCCATTATCGGAATGTCAAACTTTGATGCAATTTCATAAACACATCTTAGAGCAATTGGTTTGATTGGAGTGCCAGATAGTCCACCAATCTTATTGCTGAGAATTGGCATCTGTGTTTCAACATCTATTGCCATTGCTCTAACTGTATTAATTGCAGTAATTGCATCAACACCTGCAGATACAGCAGCATCAACAGTTGCAAGATAATCAGATTTTCCTAGACCTACTTTGGCGACAATAGGTGAATTTGTAATAGATTTGACTTTTTTAATAATTTTTGAAACAAGTTCAATATCATCACCGACTTCTAGTCCAACTTTGGCAACATGGGGGCATGAAAGATTTAGTTCATATGCTGCAACTTTACAATTTTCAAATTTTTTTATCATATATTCAAAATCATCCTCAACAGAGCCAACAAGACTCACAACTATTGGGACATTATCATTTGATTCAATCATTTTTGCAAAAGTTTCTGCACCAGGATTTGATAATCCAACTGCATTTATCCACCCTCCACCTTTCACACTGAAAATAGTTGGGTTCGGATATCCTTCCCAAGGCTCTTTACTCAATGATTTTGTTACAACTGCACCAGCGCCTGCATCATGTAATCTATTGAAAACATCCAAAGAAATACCAAGAATTCCAGATGCTAAGACGGTGGGGCGTTTTAGTGTTAGTGAACCAAGAGTGGTTTCCAGACTAGAGTCCATCTGAAGAAGATTATTGGAAATGGCTTATAACAGTTGGTTTAGGATATGTAGATTTTTTAATGAGGATTAGATTGGTATGATATTATGCTGTCAGTTATACTTACTGAATTAGGAATTGCTGTTTTTGAGGAACAGAAATGTATCAAAACATTTCCTTTTTCAGAACCTGCAGAGGATTATGTTTTTGTAAAGAAAGCAAAATCTAGATTAAGTGATTTAACCAGATTTTTACACGAAAAAGATATTGATGTTTTGGTAAACGATGTAGGATTACAAGATCTACTCAAGAAAAAATCAATTGAATCACAATTAATGAATGAAGTTAAATTAGAAGATATTCAATTAACAAAACCACAAATTTTGGTTGATGCAGGATTAGCAGAAAACCATGACGATGCAATTCAAAAATTAAGAGAATTTGCAATTAGTTTATCATCATCAAAAGTTACAGAGGTTTCATCTAGTCCAGATCTACATATTATTCAAAGTATCAATACATTAGATGATACTGACAAAATTATCAATGGAATGAGTTCAAGATTAAGAGAATGGTATGGACTACATTTTCCAGAACTGGATAACATCATTGATAGTATAAACGGTTATGCGCAAATTGTAGTTGCAGGAAAAAGAGAAAATATCACAGACGATGTATTTGTAAATGCAGGATTTCCTGATTCTAAAGTTCAAATGCTTTCATTAGTAAAAGAAAAGAGTCGAGGAGGAGACATTACAGAAAAAAATCTCGAGATAGTACAAAACTTAGCTAAAAATATTTTAGAATTATTTGATTTGAGAAATGAATTAGAAAAACAAGTTGATGAACAGATGAATGAAGTTGCTCCTAACTTGTCCGCAGTTTTAGGAACAACAGTGGGTGCAAGAATTTTAGCCAAAGCAGGAAGTCTTCAAAAAATGGCAACTATGCCTGCAAGTACAATTCAAGTTCTTGGTGCAGAAAAGGCATTATTCCGTGCATTAAAAACCGGTTCAAATCCACCAAAACATGGCATACTATTCCAACATGCAGTAGTACATGCAGCTCCTAGATGGCAAAGAGGTAAGATTGCAAGAGCCATAGCAGCAAAGGCAGCAATAGCATCAAGAGTGGATGTTCATGGTTCAGGTTTGAATAAAACACTACTAGAAAAATTAAATATTAGAGTCAAGGAAATTGAAGAAAAATATTCCAAACCAGTGAAAAGACCTCAACCACAAGAACAACAAAGAGGAAATTTCCATAAGAGCAAAGAATCTAAACAAAAGAGAAGAGGAGATAGATTCAAGAATAGAAAACGAAAGAATTTTGGAAGAAGATAGAAACTATTTCTGGTTTAATCTGGATGGAGAAAGAAAACTCTTTACAGAAAATTTTTCTCCCGGAAAACAAGTTTACAAGGAAAAATTATTAGATAAAAAAGGCGTGGAATATCGAAATTGGGAACCATTTCGAAGCAAATTAGCAGCCTGCATAATGAATGGATTAGAAGAATTTCCATTTGAGGAAAAATCAAGTGTTCTATACTTGGGTGTATCTACTGGAACAACAATAAGTCATATTTCAGATATTGTAGGTCCAAAAGGAATTATTTTTGGCGTGGAACATTCCAGCAGAGTGGCAAGAGATTTTCTTGATAGAGTTGCAATTTATAGAAAAAATATTGTTCCAATTATTCAAGATGCAAAAAAACCTGATCAATATTTTTCAGTATTTAGTAAAGTGGATGTAGTTTATGTGGATATTGCACAACCAGACCAAACAAAAATTGCAATTGCAAATTGTAAAATGTATCTTAAAAAGAAAGGAATGCTATTTCTTGTAATTAAATCAAGAAGTATAGATGTAACAAAAGAACCAAATCAAATTATTAATGAAGAAATTAAAAAATTGCAAAGTGATTTTGAAATATTACAAAGAATTGATTTGAAACCTTTTGATAAAGATCATGCAATGATTATTGCCAGATCATTAGATTAGACCAAGTATTTTTTGAACAGGTTTCCAACTTTTACGAATTGAAGTAGGAAGAGATTTTTTTGATGAAACAACTTTCTTGACATAATTTACACTTTTTTTATCTGAAGGATATCCACTTCCAAGATTTGCAGTCTTGTTTAAACGCATGATAGAACGATCTCTTGAAACTTTGGCAATTATTGATGCAGCAGAGACAACAACAAATCTAGAATCAGCATAATGATATGATTTCACCTTGGATTTTTTAGACAAGTCAGAAATCTCACGACCAAATCTAGCAGCATTTACATCGCAAGAATCAACGTATGATAGATCAGGATTAAGATTAGATATCACTTCGGCCATTTTTTTTGCTTCTAAATGATTCAAGTTATGTTCAAAAACATACTTGTCAATGGTTCGTGGAGGAATTCGAATTACATGGTAATCGTCAACAAGTTTTACAATTTCTTTATACAATAATTCACGCTTTTTAGGACTAAGTTTTTTGGAGTCACGAACGCCGAGTTTACGAAGTTTAGGTATATTTTTTTTCTCAATACTAATTCCAGCAATAACCATAGGTCCAATCATGGATCCTCTACCAGCATCATCTACACCACATATTTTCACAAATTTTGACTTGTATACACGTATTAGAATATAGGGGATTTAATTTCATAGACGACAAGAATGAATGAAGAGATTATTGAAATCACAGAAGGCAGCACAAAGTTATTTGTTCCAAAAGGATCTATGACCGAGAAGGTTCCACCAAAAGAACCTGCTTTTTTCAATCCTCGAGCAAGTTTGAGTAGAGATTTATCAATAATTGCATGTTCGGCATTTTGGAAAGATTATAAATTTCCAAAAATTTTCTTTGATGGATTATCAGGATTAGGTGCAAGAGGGTTAAGAATTGCAAATGAGATTAGTGAAGTTGAGAAAGTTATTGTAAATGATGTCAATCCTAATGCATTGGATATTGCTTTAAGATCAGCAAAGATAAATAATTTAGAAAATTTTGAGATTTCTGAAAATGAGACATGTAGGTTTCTTAGTTCTCATTCAAGAATGAATGAACGTGCATCAATTGTAGATATAGATCCATTTGGATCACCGTCAAAATACATTGATTGTGCGATTAGAGCAACTATGCATAGCGGAATGTTAGCACTTACTGCTACTGATCTTCAGGTGTTACATGGATTATTCAATAAAGCTGCAAAAAGGAGATACTATGGAACACCAGTTAAAACAGAATTTAGCAACGAGATTGCAATTAGACTAATTTTAGGATGTGTAAGTTTTGTTGCTGGAAGACTAGATATTTCATTTCAACCTCTTTTTGTGGATCATGACATGCATTACTATAGAACATACATGAAAATTTTGAATACTCCTGAAAAAGAAGAGAAAATTGGATACATAATTTTTTGCAGAAGTTGTAAAGACCGTTATACAGAAATCACTAGGCAGGATAAATGTAGAAAGTGCGGTCATGAAACCGAAATAGCAGGTCCTCTATGGATAGGAAAATTATTTGAAAAAGAGTTTATACAAAAAATGAAAAATGTGAAAAATGATCTAATAGTAAATAAAAAATGTGACAGAATTATTGAAAGAGCAGAAGAAGAGGCTGAACTTCCAGCAACATATTATACGTTAGATGAGATTGCATCAATGATCAAGTCTGCGCCATTGAAATTGAATGAAGCAATTGAAAGGTTAAGAGCACAGGGATACAAAGCATCAATGACATCATTGAATCCTGGGGGATTTAGAACAGATTGTGAAATAGATAAAATTACTCAGATTTTTCAGAATTAAGATATCCCATACAAATACAATATAATTCACTACTGGATTTTCTACTTGCTTTTGGTTTTAGCAATTTAGTTTTGATGAATTTTTTCTTGACGAACTCATAAAATTCAGCTGAATATTCGCCATCAAACACCTTGAACAAAGCATTTCCCTTGTTAGATAGAGTTTTTTCCATCAATTTTTCTGCCGTATAATTCAGAGATATCTGTACAGCATGATCAACAGACCAATTTCCAGATACATTTGGGGATAAATCACAAATTACTGAATCAATCTTTCTATTGAAAAATGACATTATTTCTTCAAGTATATCCGGATCTTCAATATTGCCACGGATTATTTCAACACCTGGAAGATCTTCAACAAATGATAAATCAATTCCTAAAACTTTACCCTGATTACCTGAAATTTGACGAGCGACTTGTAGCCATCCACCAGGAGCACATCCCAAATCTAAAACATAAGAACCGGGACCGATAATGCGATATGATTTGTTAATTTCTTTTAATTTGTAAGAAGCCCGACTTCGATAACCTTGTTCATGAGCAAGTTTTCGATAATGATCTTTTTTAGCATCGATTAGTTTCATTTCTTTTTCTTGAATTCAACTGCAACCCAGTTTTCAATTAGTTGACAATGAAGAGGACTAGGTTCAGGATATGCATTTTCAAAGTCACATTTTTGTTCTACAGGACAAGTTAAGCACGGAGAATCAATTAATGATTCCAATTTAATCGGTGCTTGTTCAATAATTAATTTGTAAGTCCATCTTCCTTTTTGTAATATTTTTTCACGAGAAATTAAACCACGTCTTTCTAATCTAAGTGCAAGTCTTGAACCATCCCTACTATTTAGCTTTAATTTTTTCCATAATTCACTTTGTAGTACTCCTTTATCCTCAAATTCAGCAATTATTTCACAAACTTTGTTTGTGAGTTTATCCATATCCATTTTTTCGATTTGGAAGTTTCGTATTTGTTCATCAGAAAATTGTTCTTCCAGATCATCTTCAGGAGTTCTCTCTGCAGCTTCCTTTGCAGCTTTTGCTTCAGCTTCTTCTTTTTCTTTAGCAGCTTTTGCATCTTTTTTTGCTTGTGCTATCTGAGCTTTCGTTAATTTTTTTGGTTTTTCTGCTTTAGGTTTGGCAGATTTCTTTTCTGCTTTAGGTTTGGCAGCTTTCTTTTCTGCTTTAGGTTTGGCAGCTTTCTTTTCTGCTTTAGGTTTGGCAGCTTTCTTTTCTGCTTTAGGTTTGGCAGCTTTCTTTTCTGCTTTAGGTTTGGCAGCTTTCTTTTTTGATTTTTTCTGATTTTCTAATTGTGCACGTAATTCAGCTAGCTCTTTTTTTATTTGACTTGCAGTTTCAGGATCAATTTCTTTTTTCGACATTTTATTTTTCACCAATTAGATTATTTTACACGTAATGTTTCATCCATACTTATACTATCAGTATATTTTTCATTAAAGATTTCAACATGAATTTCATAAGTTCCAGATTTAGTAATTAATTCTGAATAATTTTCATCCACTGGAAGAGTGTTATTATTTTGAATAAAGCATTGTTTTAAGAATCCACTTTGGGTTAAAACTTGTTTTTCAGAGGAAGATGTATCATAAATTGTGATATATAGATCGCCACAATTAAAATCTGGATTTGAGAGTTTTATACTAAATTCAATGTTAGAATTTTGTACAATTTCATTACTGAATCCGGTTAAAGTAATTTCACTTTTTGAACTGGATGTATGTCCATCGCCGCCAAATTGTAAAAAGTTTAATTCTCGATCAGGACTGCTTAATGTTTCAGCCATTACTGCAGTTCCTAACGATACAGAAAGTACGATAGGTAGAACATAGACTACAAGGGCAGAAGGTTTAACCAAGATGTTACAAGTTCAATTCCCACGTATATCAAATTTGTCATATTTTTTGGGGCCGATTATGTTTATTTTAGGAGTGAATTTTTAGATATTATGACAAAAAAGGAATGTAAAGATGGAGAATGTAGAGTTGACATTCCAGACTTAAGCGTAGAAGATGACACAGAGAAAAAAGTGGACAAAAAGGATTCGTCAAAACGTCTAAGATAATTTGGTCATTTGAGTTAAATTCTAGCGAACGATAATTTTTTTGTGCGATTAAGGAAGTTTAGAGCTCGTGCCTATCGTTGTATCCACGATTCAGGTGAAATTAGAGTAGGAGACCTTGCAGCTTTTGTTGGCCGAAATGAGAGTGGAAAAACTACAATTTTACAAGCATTAACTTTACTTAACAAAGACCAACCAGTCTCAGACCTTGACTTGTGTGATGAAATGACAGAAGACTTGAAACAAGAGGTTAGGTTAGCTGAGGGAGAATTTGATTTGAATCATAATGAAATTAGATTGATTAAAGAAACATTTCCATCAATTCCAGAAATAAAAAAAATTAAGATTTTTAGAACTAACAAAAATCCAATACCGCAGTATGATTTTGGAGATGTTGAAATTAGCGAAGCTGAAAATAGTGGACTTAACTCATGGGAAAATTTTAGAGAAAAATTTCTTTCTTTTTTGGATACTATACCAAATCATGTACAGATTAAACTAGATACAGGATTTTTTCAGGGTCAAGCACCTGAAACTGAAGAGATGTTTAGAAATGAAATGGCTGAATTTGGAAATAATTTACAGGTATTAGCTGCAGATGAACCACAGGTTATTGAGGAATGGAATAAAATTTCTGATGAAAATGATTCTAATTTCCAAAGTTTACTTGTAGGAACTACAGAAAAAATGGCATTAGAGAATTTCATAGATTCTAATTTGCATCCAAGATTTGTGTATTTTTCAGATTACAAAAAAATCATTGGAAATGTAAATTTGAATGAATATAGAAAAGAAAGAACGAGTCCTAGCATAGAATTTTCAGAAGATGAATTTGATAAAGCAGATACAGTTGATAATTTGTTTTATTTAGCAGAGTTGGATGTTGAAGAATTAGAAGAGGCAAAGAATAGTCCTTCACAATTAATAAAATTGCTTAATACGTGTAGTAAAAGACTAACTGAGAAATTAAATCCTGCTTGGAAAGGAGATCCAATACATGTTGAATTAAGACTTAATCCAAATAATGTGATGAGTGTCGTCATATCAGATGTACATAAAGATGGAACAGTTACAAATACAGGACTCCTAAATAGACGAGCTGAAGGATTTAAGTGGACATTCTCATTTATCGTAAATTTTGCTGCAGAGACACAAAGAGCAGAATTAAAAGAAGCGATTTTGCTTTTAGACGAACCAGCAAGAAACTTACACCCTACACAGCAACGAGGAATTTCAGATTTATTAAAAAGTTTAGCAGGTTCAAACCAAGTGCTCTATGCAACACATTCACCTTACATGATTTTTGATTATGCACCAGGTAATCTCTTGGTAGTTGAGTTAGACAAAAAGAAGCATTTGAGTAGAATTTATTATGATTATTGGAATGCAGATGATCTCACATTAACACCAATTCTTTACGGTTTGTCAAGAGGTCTGGTAGAATCAATTTTAGATAGACAAATAGGATATAATTCTAGACCTATTATTGTTGTAGAAACTATTGCAGACACAATGTATCTTAATGCATTTGATAAATTTTTAGAAGACCCAAACATCTCGATGAATCCTCTGAATATAGTAGCAGCATACAATAAAAATTCAGTTTTACCATTATCAATTTTCTATAGAAACCATGGATACAATACATTTGTACTATTAGACAATACTGAAGAATCAAAAGAAATTTCAGCTCAACTTATTGCTAATGAATTTTCAAAAACTCAAACAATTTTCTTTGAAGAAAAAACAAAAGCTCTCCAATCAATTGAAGACTATATGATTACAGAGGATTACCTTTATGCAGTAAACCAAACTTATGCAATTAAATTAAGAAAAGAAGGGTATGTCAATTTAACAGAACAGGACATACAATCCAGAAATAAGAGCGGAATTATTGAGAGCCTCAACTCAATCTGGGAAGAGCATAGAGAGGACGGTTGGGAAGAATTTGATAGCGAAGAAGTGGCACGTTATATTTGTGAAAAAATTGCCATCGAAGAGGCAGATTTTCTTTCAGATAAAACTAAAGATAAGTTTAGATCACTTTACAGATTAATTGCTGAGAGAATCAGACAGCAACAAAATCTAATGGCAGGTCAAAATTCAGATAAGAAAAAGATGAGCGTTTAGAAATTATCGCCGTCTTCAAGATAGTTCTTTTTTGGTTTTCTAGGTCTAATTTTTAAAAGTCTGGCACCTACGATTATAATTGGAATTGATAGACCCATGGAAATAAGAGGTACCATCTCAACAGAAGAATCTACCAAACTAGGTTTTAGATCTTCAATCATAGTAGATGCATAAGCCATTCCAAGCAATATGATTGCACCACTAAGAATTATTAACATTCCATTCAATCTAGAACCATATCGTTTTGACAAATGAAATGAAACACCCATCATTATTGTAGCAGGTGCGATACTAAGTGAAATAAATTGGTATAATTTTGGACCTGCTTCAAAACCAAATGAATCATTATCCGAAGGATCTATCATAAAATTAAATAAAGTTAAAACTTCTGCAACAAAGAAAATAGATAATACTAAACCTGCAATTGCCATGTATTTTTCTAATGCCATAATAACAAATTTTTTTTTGATGTAATAAACTATAACTTAATTTTATAAAATTCCCACTAGTGCAGAAAGTTCTTTTCTGCATGCTGCGCCTAGTTCTTCAGCAGCCTTTTCAGGAGTTAATTCATTTAGAAATATTCCAAATCCAAGTTCCAAACCAGACCAAGGAATGGTTTGAGGATATACTTCAACATGCCAATGAATCTGTTTACTATTTTTCTTTTCAGGAGATAGATGAAATGCAATATTAAATGAGACATCCTTTATGGAATTTGATAGACCTCCTAACGTAGCTCTAAGGATTAAGGCTAAATCATTAATCTCTTTTTGGGAAATTTTTGAGAAACTAGTTGCATGTTTTTTTGGACATATCCAAAATTCATACGGATGAGATGGTGCCCAAGGAGATAATGCAATAAATCCTTCAGTCTGGAGTATTTGACGTGGTCCACCTGATTCAGAGGTCACAAGTTGACTCATTGGATAAACACCTTTTTCATTTAAAATTCTATGAGAAGAATTTGCTTCTTCTTCAATTTTTGGAGGTATTGTTGAAAATGACATCATGTGTAAATGTGGGTGTTGAACTTTTGTTCCAGAGTTTTTGCCACTGTCAGCATAGATTGCGACATATGCAACACCTTTTTGAGTATAAAGCCATCTAAGTCGATCTTGAACTACAGATAAAACATACCCCCATTGTTCAACATCTATTGTTGCCAAAGTTTTAGTTTCGTCAGGAGAAGCAATTATGTTGTAATGATAGCCATATGCAGGTTCACTATACAAAGGATGTTCAGAGTATGTATTTTCAGTTTCTATATCCACTGCAGGATTAATTGCAGGAACAACACGAACTGTCCAATTTTTTACAGAATCACCTTCATCATCTTGCAATCGTTGAAGCATTCCATCCTTCAAAACCAAAGATAAGACAGAAGGATTAGTCATAGATTCGTTTCCAAGTTTGAAAGGATTTTTCTTTGATTTAGATGGCTTAGTTTTAGATTCGTTTACAATAACAAATCTTTCAGCTACATGATCTTTTCTTAAATTACCCACTCAATACTGGAAAAAAAAATCATTAAAAAGTGTTGAAATGATCTATTCAAAAAATACTAGATTTTGAAGATTTAAAATGAAGGCGCTTTGTCCAAAAATGTTGAGTGAAAATTCTCAGATCAAAATAGTGTATGTACTATTAGATGGTGTAGGCGATTTACCACATCCAGATATAGAAAATAAGACTCCTTTACAAGCAGCAAAAACTCCAAACATGGACAAGTTAGCAAAAAATGGTAAAATGGGCGAGGTCATTTCGGTAGGAAAAGGAATTGCTCCAGAGTCAGATATTGCAGTTTTCAATATGTTAGGATACAAATTTCATCACGCAGATTATGCAGGAAGAGGAGTTATTGAGGCAATTGGGACAGGGATGGATTTCAAAGATGGTGATTTAGCTTTACGAGGAAATTTTTCAACTTTAGACGAAAGAGATGTCATTATAGACAGAAGAGCAGGGCGACATATTGAAAGAGAAGATGCTTTAGCAGTATCTAGAGAAATTGAAGAAAAATTAAAATTTTCAAATCCACTTGCAAAAGTTGCAGTTACACCAACTATAGGACATAGAGTTATTGTTAGAATAAGAGATGAACATCCATTATCTCCAAATATCACAAACACTGATCCAGCTTATTCCAGGGTAGATGGAATGGGCGTGGCAAAAGCTGTAGGGGATTTCCTAAAAATTGAAAGATGTTTACCTTTAGATGAAACTGATACTGCAAAATTATCTGCAGATTTAGTCAATGAGTTTACAGAAAAATCATTGCAAATTCTAAAAGATAGTGAAACAAACAAAAAGAGGAATTCAAAAGGAAAAAAATTACTTAATAGTATTTTATTGAGAGATGCAGGAAACAAATATCCAAAAGTTGAGACAATTAATAAAAAATATTCTATGAATTTTTCATGTATTGTCGATATGCCAGTTGAAATCGGCATATCAAATGTTCTTGAAATGAAGGCATACAGTGCAGGTGGCTTAACAGATTATGAAGAAAAAGCAACTGTTGCTGCAAAGTCAATGGAGACAGAAAATGCAATTTATGTTCATTTGAAAGGACCAGATGAATTTGGCCATGATGGAGATGCAATTGGAAAAATGAAAAATATTGAAGAAATTGATGAAAGATTTTTTGGTACACTTTTGAAAAATATTGATACCAATAAAGTAGCAGTTATGATTTCAGCAGATCATGCAACTCCATGTATTAACAAAGGTCATAGTGATGATCCAGTTCCAGTACTAATTTCAGGAGATGGAATTACAAATGATGGTTCAGAAAGATTTACTGAAGAATTTGCTAAAAAAGGTGAAATCGGATTATTGGAAGGCGCTCAAGTAGTTAGTAAAGCAATAGAGATTATTAAATCAGGAAACTAGACACAGATTTCGAAGTTATCATTTCAGTAATAGTTTGTTTAATTTTATCAATGTCAATATCATAGTATTGACCATTTGAATTTTCTAATTTTTCTAATGCACGATTAAATATACTAATACAAACTAAGTCTTCATCTTTTTGATAGTGAACTAATCCTGCTGCAACTAAAATTAGACCTTGAACCAAGAATTTTTCATTACCGTCACAGTTTTTCCAAACACCCTCAAGAATTTCATGGCATTCCCAAAATCGTTCATTATTGAAATAATCTATTCCCTCAGAAATTGCTTTTTCTTTTTCAACAATTTCTTCAACTACATGTTTTGCATGATCTAATGGACCAATTGATGATAATTTATCAATTAATTCGTCTAAATCAGATTTAGCTATTGTCGTATCTAATTCAACATATTTTTTTGATACTCTGCAATCACGCAAAGTTAGATTCATTCCAGACGTAATAATCCTGGATTTTCGTAAAATGTCTTTTGCCATTTTTCTATTTAGATCTGACGAATTTTTTAGATGAAGCATATAGCGTTCCATGACTAGTAGAAATTAGAATTTCTTAAATTTCTTGTTAATCCATTGAAGATTTATAAGAACTATTCAGAGGTTTTGCTATATGTCAATGATTGAAACAGTGAGTGATATTGAAAATTCATTCCTCTCAAGAAGAGAAATTACTTGTAATTTTCAAGGTCTCGGTGGGAAACTAAAGAGAAAAGAAGCAGTAGATATGATTACAAAGGAATTCAACTTATCAGATAAGACAGTAATTGCAATCAATATGAAAAATCAAACAGGTAGACCAAATGTCACAGGTATGTTCTATGTTTATGATAATGAAGAATTAGCAAAGAAACAAGTTAATCCAACAATATTTGAAAGATTGGAAAGACAAGCAAAGAAAGATGCTGAAGCAGCACCTGCTGAAGAAGCAAAAGCTGAAGCACCTGCTGAAGAAGCAAAAGCTGAAGCACCTGCTGAAGAAGCAAAAGCTGAAGCACCTGCTGAAGAAGCAAAAGCTGAAGCACCTGCTGAAGAGGAGAAGAAAGAATAATGCCTGTAGAGAAAAAAGGTCACAAAGGATTCAGTCCTAAAGTAAGTCAGTATTACAAAGTAGATAATGACAAAGTATCAAGAGAAAGAAAAACATGTGTTAGATGTGGAAAGGGTGTCTTTATGTCAGAACATAAGAATAGAAGAACCTGTGGCAAATGTGGCGATACAGAATTTATTCAATAAAGTTTTTTTCTTCGTAATTTAGAATTTTTCGTTTTAATAATTTCAAGTTGTTGTAGTAACAATTCATCTAGTTTTATGTTAGATAATTGTGTAGCATTCAATTTTACAGTGTTAGTGTCTAATGAAATTTTAGATACAGGTAATTTTTCTTCAATCCAAAATTTGATTACTTTATCTTCTAACTTATAATCACGAAATCCAGAAGGAAATCTTTTTGTTATATGTGAGATCAAGGTATTATCATTGAAAACACTTCTAGGCTCAAGTAGTCTAGTATTATCAGAATAAACATTTTCAAATAAATTACTTGAAATTTCATCAGAAATCAATTCATTATTTGACAGTCGTGTCATTAATTCGAGATAGTGAAGAAATTCATGAGCTAGAATTGCATGAATAGTTCCTTTTAGGCCAAAAGCAACTAGGGGAGCAGATATCTGTATTACTACATGAATTGAATTTTTTACAACTAATGGGATAGTTCTAGCATACAAAATTCCTATATCGAGAGAGGTTGTATTTCCAGAAACAATTATCGAGGGCTCTACGTATGCAATAGGAAATTTTACTGATGATGCTTTTTCAATTCTTTGAATTCCATCAGATACAAGAGAAAATCTTTTTTGAATTAATTCATACATTGTTTTTGGTATGATATCATTTTGAAAAGATTTTGAGACTTTTTCTAAAGGATTCATAGTTAAATTAAAAAAATTAGTATAAAAAAGCTTGATTTGTTTAGAGAATTATGTTTTTGAAATCAAGGCTTTTACACCTACATTGATTATCTAATAATTCAGACACATTGGGTGTAATCTCAGAGTTTTGAATGAATGATTTGATTGGTATTCCGCCATCTAACAATAAATCTAAGCGGAATGAGGTTTTTCCTAATTTTTTATAACTTATTTTGTAGATTCGTTTTTGGGTATTTTTTTTATTTTTCCCAGCATCATGGATTTCAGAGTTTTTCAAAATATCCAATTTTTGTAATTGAGTTATGGAGATTGATTTTTTTGTATCGATAATTATTGAAACTTTAGATTTAAACGCAATTGATCCTTTAGGTGGTATTGGAATTTTTTTTAATTCTGATAATGAAATATCTTCTAATTTCAAAGATTTACGTAATATCCTATTTCGTCTTTTTGGATTTAGTATTTTTGCAAAAAATGGCCTGCCATCACCAAGAACTAAACTAGATTGATCCTCACCACCAATCCAATTAATTTTAACCTGATTTCCATCAAATTTTTTTATTAAGAAATTAGAGATGTTACTTTCCACACTCTCTAAAGTTTCCAATCCATCAAAATTACAATTATGACAACCAATTCCATTACAACTTTTGCATAAAACTTGTTTTTGAGGTAATTTTCTGATTTTTTTATTATATCTACCATAAACAAAAAGAGGTTTTGTTCGAATAGTACAAGATTCATCCTTGAAATTCGCTTGTATGAATAAATCAGGATTATCTACAATTCTTTTAGATTTTGTTCGTCGAGATAATTTTTTTATAATTTCAGCAGAAACTCCAAATTTAATATTTTCAATTCCTTTGAGTTTAAATTTTGATTTTATCAAATCATCTCTTTCAAGAAATGAATTTTTTAAAATTATCCCAAGATTGAATGTTTTAAAATCAACATCATCAGATTTTTCATAAATATTTGATAACATAAGATCAAGATTTTCAAAGAGGTTTTTACATATGTAGCATTTTGTGGTAGATGTTTTTTTGTATTTTATGAGATATTTTTTTCCAAGTGATTTAGATGAAGGTTTTCCAACTAGCTTTGAGATTAAACGTCCCGTACAATACTCACAAAGATTATAATTTTTTAAAATTTTAGAAATTGTAACAGAATGTGATTTCACATAGTTAGATAAGTAATTGATTTAATGAGTATTTATCATCCAGATTAGCATTAAATATGAGATTTTTTGAAGATGGTTTAATGGAATATGAAACCCGATATCCAAAAACAGTTTTGTGCCAAGACGATAAAGATGACAAAATTCATGTTGATAAAATGACTGGAGTAGAAGAATTGCATTTGATTGTTAAAGAGAGTGCAGAAAAAATGCGAAAAATTCTATTTGATGAAGGATTTACTACAGTAAAATTTGAACATAAACAACCACTCCAAATTGGAGATGGATTATCATTGAAATTAAAAAAACCATGGGAAATGCATGTTAGATTATTTTCTAATACAGAAAATAGTATTTCAATTCAAGGTGAAGTAGAGATATCAAGAGATTATTTACAACATTTGTTCAGTCAACGCACTGCAGTAATTTATGAGATTGAATCAATTTTAAAGAAAAACGGAATAAAATATGATATTTTGAATAAAAGAATTAGTAAATATGTTAACAAAGTTTTGGATGAATACAAGATAAAATTAGTTACTCCAGATATTCCAGTTTTTGCATGGAAACCAATGCTGTTTATGATTGGAACTGTAGGCGCAATGTATTTGTGGAAATATTTGCATACACTTTGAAGCTTTAATTATTAATCAGAAGAATACAGTTCGTGTCAGATCAAATAAAACCATTATTCATGAAACATTATGGTATCTCTCCATGGGAAATTAATGTGATTACAAGCATTTTGGATAAAAGATTTCAAACAGAAGATGAAGAAATTGAAAATACATATGAAGAAAAATTTGTTAGTCACTTAGAAATATCGTTTCCATATTCATTTAATGATGAATTTTTCAAATGGTTTGATTATAAAGAATGGGATAGACTAAAAGGAGTTTTTAAAGAAATGAAACGAAGGAGAGGAGATGGAAAAGCAATTAGAATTAACCTAAATTTTTCAGGACAACCAGACATTAATTTTGTTATTGAATCAGATGAGAGTCAGTGGTTTAAGATGGAAGTTGAAAAAATAGATTTTGTTGTTGAATTATTACCATATCATTTAGATGAAAAAAATATTCCAAAGGATGTGAAAAGTGTAATTTATAATTTTGATCAAGAAGCTGCCAGATGGAGATTAAATACAGTATTTACAAGTGAGAAGAAATTTGTAAATTCTAAAAATGGTTGGAAATTATCTACTTAATTTCTTTTTCAAGCGGTTCAACTAATCCATGTAGTTCTTTATATTTTGATTCAATGAAATCTAGCGATTCATCTAGTTTCTTGGATTTTCCATATTTGTAACGAACTAATTCACGATGATGCCAAAAATTTTTTCCTTCTTCTACAGAAATAGTTGTAAAATAATCAGTTCCCTTCAGATTATCAGGTAATTTCATTGGATATGGAAAAAGAAATTCAGTGATAAACCATTCATCACCATCAGGATAATCATTACCAGTTTCGACATCAAAGAAGATATGAAGTAGATTAGATTGCATCAGACCATCAGTAGATATTTCAGGATGTTTTACATTTGATTTCTTAAAATCAAGTTTTGTCAATTCGGGAATAAAAAATTCATTAATAATTGATTTTCTAAATATTCTATTTACCTCAGTTATATTCAATAGTTGTAAAATAGAAAAAACTGTCTAATAATCATTTGTCAATATGACTAGACTTTGTATGAATCAAGTATATGATTAATTTTGGTTATAGGAGCATTATTTTTTGAAATATTTTGTAACGCCGAAGGATTTTCTATATAATTCGGAATTTTATCAATTAATCTTCTAGTATATGGAGTGATTAGTTCATTTTTATAAAATATTCCAGTTGGTATTTTTGTATCCCATTCAAGTGATTTTACAATTGCCTGTGTTTTTTTCTGATTTAATTCAGTTTCATCACTATAATGTACAACAGGATCATAATCGGTATCTTCTAATTTGTAAATACGTGGCATTGGCTTGTTGGTAGTTTCATCAACTCTATCTGCACCATTAAACCAATCTCTTGTATTGATGTCATTATATGTTGGACAAGGTTGTAAAACATCTACAAATGCTAAACCTTTGTGATTAATTGCGGCAATGATTATATCTTTTAGATGACGTATATCATAAGAGTAGGCTCTTGCTGTAAAAGTAAAACCACTAGCAATTGCAAGTCCAATTGGATTAACATTATAATTTGTATTCGGAGTAGGTAAGGACTTGGTTTTTTCACCTAATTTTAGAGTAGGTGATGCTTGCCCCTTAGTCAATCCATATACAGCATTATCAAATATGATGTATGTCATGTCCACGTTACGTCTACCAGCTGCAACAAAATGACCTGCACCGATTCCAAGCCCATCTCCATCACCACCAACGGCTATGATTTTCAAATTTGGGTTTGATATTTTTGCGCCTTGTGCAAAAGGTAAAACACGTCCATGCAAAGTATGAACACCAAATACATTGATGAAATGAGATGTTTTTCCAGAACACCCAATACCAGAAAATATTGCAGTTTCATGACGAGGAATTTCCATTTCTGCCAGTGCCATTTGAATGGAATTTACAATTCCAAAATCACCACATCCAGGACACCAGTCATTATGTACATCTGTTTTGTAATCTCCTACCTTAAGCGCCATATGTTAAAACCTCTCTTTTTTCAGCATTATTATTTACAATTTTCTTTAATGTATCGTATAATTCAGTACATGTCATTGGTCTTCCTGTGTATTTTAGAATATAATAATCAGGATCTTTTTCTAAATTTTGTTTAATTATTGACCCAAGCTGACCAGTGTAATTGGCCTCAACATCAATAATTGTTTTAGAATTAGAGAATGATTTTTTCAAAAGTTCTTTTGGGAATGGATGTAAAAGTTTTATTTCAACAAATCCAATGTTAATTCCTTCATTTTTCAACATATCAATTGCATCAAGAATTGGACCTTGAGTTGAACCCCAAGAAACAACACAAAATTCACCATCAGAATGTTTGACAATTTGTTCAGACTCAGGAATTTTTTCAAGAATGTAATCAAGACGAGACTGTCTTTTATCCATCATTTCTACACGATTAACTGGATCCTCAGAAATATGACCTTCAACATCACTTTCATCTCCAGTATTCCAAAATATTCCATTTTCTAAACCTATTTTTGATCTTGGTGATAATCCATCGGCGGTATGGTCAAATCTTTT
This sequence comes from Candidatus Nitrosopelagicus brevis, assembly GCF_000812185.1. NCBI lineage: Archaea > Thermoproteati > Nitrososphaerota > Candidatus Nitrosopelagicus > Candidatus Nitrosopelagicus brevis. Next base: position 906,832 of record NZ_CP007026.1, read on the forward strand.
GTAAGCATTTGAAGGAGGTTCATCTAGTAGTTTTCCTCTATCAATATTGACTTTAGTTTCATCAAATCGTTGACAGGTAGTGACAGAACTAGCAATGAATTTATCCATCATATGTATAATAGGAACTTGAAAAACATCAGCGTAGTTAAACACATTAGCTGTATCATAAAAGCTATCTGATACATTACCAGATGCATAAACAATTCTAGGAAATTCACCTACACCTGAATTAATGGCACATAGTAAATCATCTTGGCCATGACGGGTAGGTAAACCAGTAGAAGGTCCACTTCTTTGATAAAATGTAATCACAACAGGAACTTCATTAATGCCTGCCCAACTCAAACATTCTATCATTAGTACAAAACCAGGTCCAGATGTACATGTTGCAGAACGTACGCCTGTTAATGATGAACCTATTGCCATACCTATTGCAGAGATTTCATCTTCAGTTTGAATAACAAGTGTTGAACCAGGACGATCTTCATTAATCTCAAGTATTTCGTTGGTTTCAAGAAAATTGCTTTCATCTGTTGCAGGCGTAATTGGATAATATGATTGAAATCTACATCCTGCAATTATTTTCCCAATGGATGTACCATAGTACCCTTGAACTAGAAGTGTATTTTCTTTAATCTCATTAATATTGAATTTTAAATCTGTACTTCCAAACTTTGCTGCAGCATAATTGTAAGCAAAATTTGCAGCAGATACATTCATGTCAGCGATTGCTTTTTTCTTTGAAAAAATTGAGTTTATAGATTCTGTTAATTTTTCTGTAGGAATCATTAACAATCCTAATGAAAGAGAGACTCCCAAAACATTGAACATACGAATCATAGTTTTAATTCGAGGATTTTCTATTTTTTCAGAAAGTTCAAACAAAAGACTACGGAAAGAAACAGAATGTATTGATGCACCTCTTTCAGATGCCAATTCCAAGATTCCTTTAATAGTATTCTCTTTGTTGTTAGATTTTAAGAAACCTTCCATTCGTTCTTTAAAATCATTATCAAATGTAATAACATCTGAGACTTTGATATTTTCTAAAGTTGAATCGTAGATTATGATTCCATTTTCTAGAACATCATTAGCATGACGAAATATAGTTTCAGCATCAAATGCAATTAACATGTTTGTACCTTTGATACTAGAACGAATTTGTTTGTCAGAAACTCTAACTGCAAAATAACTATGTTCACCTTTTATGTTAGAATAGTACTCACGTTTTCCAAATATTTGATATCCCATTTTTGAGAAAACTTGAGAGAAAATATTAGCGGCAGTCTCAACACCACTACCTTGTGGTCCACCAATCATCCATGTAAAATCAGATACCAATTCATGCCCCCGTCGCTGCATCAAATAATGCACATTCACATTTATCACGTTCACCACAATAAGGGCAAACACAGATACATTGTTCTATTGTTTTTGTACATTCAGAACAATTTAGAAAATCATCAGAAGAAGACAATAATCATAGTATGATTAAATATTATAAATGGTTTGACCATACATTAATGAAAAAACGTTTCAATGTGTTAGTTACAAGACGCCTACACACATCTGCACTAGACGAATTAAAAAGAAAATGTAATGTGTCGCTGCATATAGGTAAAATTCCAATTCCAAAAAAAAATCTAATTGATAAAATCAAGAATATGGATGGCTTGGTTTGTCATCCATATGACACAATAGACAAAGAAGTCATTAAAAATTCAAAAAATCTCAAAGTAATCAGTACATTTAGCGTAGGTTTTGATCATATTGATGTTAATTTTGCAAAATCACAAGGAATCAAAATTGGCTATACGCCTGAGGTTTTAACTAATGCCACAGCCGAGTTAACAATTGGATTAATTCTAGACGTGCTGAGAAGGATTTCTGAAGGAGATAGAATTATTCGAAATAAAAAATGGAATCAGATCTTCGGTGCATATGATTATACAGGTACGGAAGTATCAGGCAAGACTATCGGAATTATAGGAATGGGAAGAATTGGAAGAGAAGTTGCAAGAAAGGCAAATGGTTTAGGTATGAATATAATTTATCATAATAGAAAACCGATATCAAAGAGAATTGAAAATATGTTAAAAGCAAAATATGTTTCAGAGAATATGCTCTACAAAAATAGTGATATAATTTCACTGCATGTTCCATACAATAACGATACACACCATTTAATGAATTCAAAAATTTTTAAAAAAATGAAAAAAACTTCTTTTTTGATAAATACATCTAGAGGTAAAATTGTTAATGAAAAACAATTAGTTAATGCATTGATGAAAAAAGAAATTCAGGGTGCAGGAATGGATGTTTATGAATCAGAACCTGTTAAAAGAAACAGTCCATTATTAAAATTAGAAAATGTTGTTTTGGCACCACATGTTGGAAGCTCAACTAATGAAACAAGACAAAAAATGTCAGATATTACTGCAAGAAATTTGATTTTAGCACTAGAAGGAAAAAAATTACTTTATTCAGTTTAGTCTAATTGAATTAAAACATCATCAGGATTGCCTTTAACACAATCAGTTCCAACAGCTTTTAGTTTTTGAAATTCAAGTGTACCTTCAGGGATTTTCCCTATTTTTTGTAATTCACCAATTTTTACAGTTACAACATCTTTGTGTTTTTCACATGTAATTCCAACCATGTAAGAATCATCATTATGTACAATTTCCACTACATATTCTGGTGGATTAACACAATCACGTCCATTCTGTTTAACAGAACATCTATCTGGGAACATAAAATTACCATTTTTGAAGGAATATTAAATCTGTTCTATTATAGAATCAAAATTCCATAGCGTGTTTTTTTGAGAATTTGGTTTTTTTAAGATTCCTTTGTCCTGTAATTTTTTAATAATTAAAGCAGAATAAGCAGGCGCACCAGTTGCACCAGGAGAATTGTAATTAACAATATGAAATGAATTATGACCTTCACGTTCCATTACATCAGAAATAAAATTTCCATCTGGGGAAATAACGGGAGTACGTATTCCTGCAGTACCTTTTTTTGTAAAATAATCAGGTTTTAAGGATGGAATAAAATTCATGACACGTTGAACCATTGCATCTTTTGAAATGGAACTTCTAAATTCATGACTGATTAACGATATGAAATCAGGATTAAGAAATAGTTTTTTTGCGCCACCAGTGAGAATTTCTCCTAGTTTTGATATAGTAGAGGGAATATCAGTTACAAAACCATCATATGTTTCAGGTGTTGGTACAGGCACAGCATTTGGACCAATTTCAGTAGTCCCATTAGCACGTTTTATCCAATGAGGATCAAGGAATGGAAATTCAGGATGTCTAGCAACTGAATAGATGTTTGTTTTTACAATATCAGCATAACTGTTATGAGCTATCCAGTATTCTCCTCTAAAATGAAGATCAGAATATGATTCAAACAAGTCAAATTGTTTTGCAATATCTAACGAGTTTCCACCAGAGCAATTAATTAGATAACTACATTCAATTGAAGAATTATCTGTAAAATTTACTTGAATTGCGTCATCATTTTTGATAAATGATTTTACACTTTTCTGAAAAAGGAATTCAGTTGAATTTTGTACAGATATTTTCTTTATTTCCTGTGTAAGTTTAGAATAATCAGTAGATACATCACTTTTGCAAAGTAACCCAGAAAAACATTCAACATTTTTTTCTTTTTGTTTTATTTCATTTGAGTCAAGTAATACAAGATTTTCTTCTAAAACACCATTTTCAATTCCCCATTTTTGGTATTTTTCTAATGTTTTATGCTGTGTTTCATTTAAAGCAACCTCAATTGTTCCTATTTCATTCCAAGGCGACATTGTATTTTCAGCAAGCGTTTTCCATAATTCATGTGAGCTTTGCGCAGATTTTGCAAAAATTTTTTTCTTTTCAGGGTTTAGATAAAACGGAGTATGAACAACGCCTGTATTTCTTCCACTAGTATGTTGAGCAACATTAGATTCTTTTTCAATAACACATACACTAGAGTCATAAAGATTTGAGATCCAATACGAAATTGTCGTACCTAAAATTCCTCCACCTAAAATTGCAATATCAAATTTTTTCAATATATCATTTCACACGACCTACAATTTTAAATTAAAGATGGCGCCGAGAGAGAGATTTGAACTCTCGATCCCTTGCGAGAACGTGCTTTATGGTTAAAGATTTCCAGGCACGCGCCCTACCAGGCTAGGCGACCTCGGCATTAGCTTTCGCTAAATAATAATTTGATAGTGATTATAAAAATGCATTATATTTTATTTGAAAACATGAATTATGACAATTTTTTCTATGATACTCCCATCAAGTGTAATTGCTTTTGATGTGATTTTGTATGTGCCTTCCAATATTTGATCACCATTATTTTTTATTTGATCCCAGACAAAAGTTACATCTTCATGTGAATCTAGATTTGAGATTACTTGAGCTGCAGTAGGTGAAAAGATAGGAATGCTATCTAGCTGTTTTATGATTAGCCCATAGGAAGCATCAGGAAATTTTAGTTCATCTGTTCCTGAATTAACAATTGTAATAGAGATGGGTTCGCCTAACGTAAAGTTAGTTTTTTCTGTAACTATTGATAATGAGGTTCCATCGACATAGACTAATTGATCCTCGACACCATATTCATACAAAATAATTCCGAAAATTGGTCCAGAAACAACACCAAGAATTATCGCAAAAAGTAAGCCTTTAGGAAACAATTTTTACTCTTTTGGAGGTGAACTTGTACGCCAATTTTTTGGGTAAGTGTTTGGTTTCATGATTATTCTTTTTGTTTGAAATGCATATCCCTTCGTTTGTTCTTTAATTTCATTTTCAGATAGTAAAGATTCTGCCAATGCAACAATCTCACCTTTTTGAGAATAAATTCCAACTAGATCACCTTTTTCCAGATACTGAGATATTTGTAAGACGCCAGGTATTGCCAATTGTGCTCCATGACACATAGAATCTATTGCAGAATCACGAATGACTACTGATTTTATTTCACTAAGAGTTTCTTCAACAGGTCGAATAATTTTCAAGAGTTTTGAATCATCTTTATTTTCTTTCCATGTTGCATATGCATCAGCTAATTGATGCATAGTGACAAGATTATTTTCATTAAATTGATGAACACGTGAACGACGTAGTTCTATCATAGAACCACCTGGGCCAAGTAGTTCACCCATATCGTAGTATAATTTTCGAATGTATGTTCCTGCTTCACATAATATTCTTAACAAAACTAGGCGTTCTTTTTGTTCTAAAAGTTCTAACTCATAGATGGTTCTGCTTCTAGTTTGTCTGACCACAGCAGAACGTTGTGGAGGTTTTTGAAAAATTTCACCACGAAATAATTCAAGAATTTGTTCTAGTTTTTCTTTAGATGGTAACGAATGTAATCTACCTAATGCATGATATTCTTTTGGTCCCATCAATAATACACCAAGAGCCTTTGTGCCTTCTCCCAAACCAAGAGGTAAAACGCCTGAAACTTGTGGATCAAGGGTTCCACTATGACCAGCTTTAGGAATTTCTAAAATTCTTTTTGCCCAAGCGACAACTTCATGACTTGTAGGTCCAGGAGGTTTATCAATCAAAATTAGGCCGTATTCAAGAAGCTGTTCAATTGTTCTTTTGTTGTAATATGTTCCATTTTCGGGATTAGTCATATCATCATCTATTTTTACAAGATTCTCAAGTTGTTTTAGAGTCAAAGTAATTCTCTCACTGTTGTTTTAGCAATTTCTAATACTTGTTCTGCATTTATTCCATCAGTTTGAATAATTTTGTCAAAAACTGAAAGATCATCTCCAAATTCAAAGTTATAGAGATTTTTGTAGATTAATTTATTTTCATTAAATCTTTTGTTAACAACTGCTAGTGCAGAGGATTCATCCAGATTATCACGATTCTGCATGCGTTTTGCACTATTTTCTACAGTTCCATCTAGCCATAATTTTATTCCACTGTCAATTAACCAAGGAAGTGTATAACTGGTAATGACAACATTACCTTTTTCAAATAATTGGATTAATTTCTCATCAACTTTTTTATCAAATTCTGAATTTTCTTTTCTTTGATTAAGAAATTTCATTCCATCTTCAGTATCCCACCAATCATCACCGCTAGAAGAAAATCCTTGTTCACTCGCAAGTTCTTTTAAAATATCTCCACCGCTTAGATAATTAAGATTAAATTCTTTTGCAAGTCCCTTGGCTACAGTTGTCTTTCCGATAGCAGGAGGACCAGACACTACGATGGATTTTGACAATTATCCTAAATCCATTTGTGTTTTAGTTAGTTTCATGATGAGCCCACTAAATGCAATTGATGATAGGAAGTACCAAGCCCACAAGTATAATGCATTTTCATCTTGACAATATGCACCTTCTTCTACTTTGATAGCAGTACATGTTAGTTCAAACCAATCACCTGGAATAACATTTAGTGGAATTGGAGATAATGCAACAGTGTATGAGAACAATTGTGGAAGTACAAAATAGAAAATTAACATTAAAGGAATAATTGTAATCATCATAGGTCGAATATTCATCTGCATCATTTCCATGTTCATTTTATTCATGTAAGCCGATTTTTTATTTGCATTAGCAATTCTTGCTTGATCTTTTGATCTAAATGCAGCCATTCTCTCTTTTTGCCATGCTCTAACTTCTTTTGTGATTCTTCTTTGCTTAACCTGATCAACCATTTTTTTTCTTATTCCGGAGTTGATTACATTTAATGCAATTCCAAATCCAGCAACTGCTAACATTGATAGAATTGCACCTTTTATCATAGGATCGTCACTGCCAAGAGGACCTTCTCTCATTCCAAAGAAATCCATCTGAAGGAATACTGCGTCAATAAAGTTTAGTATGAAATTAAATTCCATTTAAACACCCACACCTATTGCATCTATTACATTTTGTGCTGCTTCTTCAATTTTTCCTTCATTATTCAATATAACTTTCAATGGAGATCCAGATAAGACCGAACAACTTGCAAGCATTGCATCTTGTACAGCTAGTTCCTTTTTTATTGCTTCGATTGAAATTTTGTCACGATTTCTACTATCATCCTTCATCCTACGATTATAGATCTCTTCTGGGCGTGCAGATATTGCTATGAGATGTGTTGGTTCAAGAATTTGAATTACATGATAAGGAAGACCTGGATAGAATCCTTCATCAGTAGAGATGAATGCATGAGTATCAACAAAGACAACATCATCTGTTAATTCAGCAATTTTTTTTGCAGCCTGTTTTTGTAGTTCTTTTTGTTGTGAGACAGGTAAATGTCGTAGATTATCTCTATCAGAGACTTGATTGTTAGCAGCTTCATCCATCATTACAGTACCATAACTATGTACGCTAGCGCAGTGTTTTTGAGCATTAATTAATTCTACAATACGCGTAACTAGAGAAGTTTTTCCAACTCCTGGAATTCCAACTATTACTATTTTTTTACGTTCTACCAAGTAAAGCACCTAACCGTGGCATAACAACTTCCACCTGTTCTTTTACTAATTGGTTATAGTAATTAATTAGAATATCTACAGAGAGCAAAATTCCAATTCCGGTACCAAATACTCCTAATACATCTGAAACGCCTGCAATTAATCCAAGAATTGCAGAACCGATTATTGTAACTGATGGGATGTATCTGTTAAGTAATGTTTCAATTGGTTTGTTTGAACGTCTAAATCCAGGTACTTGAACATCTGCATCCAAAAGATTTTGTGCTGCTTTCTTTGGAGAAAGTCCACCTAATTCGACCCATAATCTTCCAAAAACAATTACAATTGCGACCATAAATATGACATAACCAACTGCACGAAGCGGATCTTGTGCTGCAATGTCTAAACCTCTCGGAGGTGTAATGAAGTAAACAATTCCACCAGTAGGTGAAGACGGTGCAGTCGGGTCAAATTCTGCTAAAATATTCAGGAATACATTATTGTTCCGCGGGTTAAATTGTGACCAAAACATTTGCCCAATGAAAACAGCATTGGCAGTTAACGCAGAAGCCAAAATTACAGGGATGTTTGAAACATACATCATTTTAATTGGATAAGTTGCTGCAAAGCCTCTATACTTTGTAGAAACAATTGGAATTTCCACCTTCATTCCTTGAGTATACACTAGTATTGCTAAAATTCCTGCAGTTAAGAACAAGCCAAATATGCTCGGCAGTTGATTAGACCTGAATATCGCATCCGCCACATCACCATACGCAGCCATCTGACCAATGAACGGAAATACACCAACCGCGCCACCATCACCTGCAGGCATTGGACTAAACAGACTCCAAAGAATTTGTTGAGCAACTCCTGCCATGATAAATATACTAATTCCACTACCTAGACCCCATCCTTTTTGGATAGTCTCATCTAGGAACATTACAATTACAGACGCACCCATTAACTGCCCTATCAGTATGTACAGCACCGTGGGCTCTGTAATTCCGGGTCCATAAACAGCAATAGCATATACAATTGATTCGGCTACAATTACAATGTAGGTTACAAGTTTTGTAGCAGTCTGAAATACACCACGTTCTGCAGGATTCTTGAAATCAAACTTTAAGATATCAGAACCACGAAGCAATTGCATTAACAGACCACCTGTTACAATCGGACCAATTCCTAATTCAACAAGTGAACCTTGTGCAGATGCAAAAATGACTCTAGCGAATGCTAAGAAATCAAATTCAGGTGCAGTTGCACCAAACAAAGGAGTTTGACCCATTACAAGGTAAATTACTAAACAACCTGAAGTCCATAGGATTTTCTGTTGTAAAGGAATTTTCTTTTTTGGTTTTGGAACCTGAGGTATGTAAGGTTCAGCCTTGGCTACAATTTTTCGTATAGTTTCAGTTAGTGTTCCTTCAGCCATCGTTGTTTTCTACATCTTCAGTTTTTTCTTCAGTTTTTTCTTCAGTCTTTTGAACAGGAAGAATTACTTCACCACCTGCTTGTTTTATTTTTTCAATTGCAGAAGGTGTTGCGTTTTTTACTTTTATTGTATATGCAGTATTAGTTTGTCCTCCACCAAGTAATTTTTCAATCTCAAGTGATTCCAAATCTAAAACATTTTTAGAATTTTCGGATTTACCAGACTTTGCAAATAGATCATTCAAGTCTCTAATATTTATCCAAACTTTTGTAATGCTTGGATGTGGGGAATGAGTTCCTTCATGGCCAAAATGATCTTGATCTTCTTTAATTACAGTACTTGCTAAATGTTTGAGATGTCCAGAACGTCCAAGACCGCCTTTATGACCAAATGATCTGTGTTGTGCTACTTGACCCCATCCCATGTGTCGTCCGCCTCTAAGTCTTCTAGTTTTTCTTAATCTTGTTGCCATTTTACATCATCCTCTTTACAATAACTAAAAGTTCTTTGTTGTGTCCTAAAACACCTTTTTGGCCATAGAGTTTTTTACAACTTCTTTTGAAGCCATGTCTTGGAGGATTCAATGCAAACCAAGGTTTTAGAGGTTTTAATTTTGTGAGAGAAGTTTTGCCCTCTGCTAAAGCAGAAGCCAATTCATCTACAGATTTGTATCCTAATGCGGTAATATCTTCAGGTGTGATTTTCTTATAGCCAGATTTTCGGGCTTTTTTATCTAAAAGTTCTTTTGCAGTTTCTACATCAAGTTCTTGCCAAGCCACATAATGTTGAACTTTTCTTAACATTCCAATAGTGTTATCTATTTCAGGAATAATTACAGCACGATGTTTCTTTTCTAGTTTTAATAAATTCATTGTAGTTGTAGCCCAATAAGGTACATCAGCGGTTCCACTAATTCTTACAACAAGATATGCTTTAGACATTCAACAATCACCCTTGACTCCATGTCTGTTTTAGACATGCAAGTAATGCTTTTGATGTTGAGGCCATTGTTGCAGTAGAGCCACTTGTATGTGTCCATGCATCTTTTACACCTGCAAGTTTTAGTAGATTACGAATTTTTCCGCCAGCAACTAATCCCAATCCTTTTGGACCAGGTAGAATTTCAATTGTTACACTTCCAGATTTTCCTTTAACAGTGAATGGTACAGAATGTTTTCGATCACATCTGCATTCCCAACTTCCACAACCAAGGTTGACTGGAACTACGTTTAGAAATGCTGCGTTGTTTGCTTTTTCAATTGCAATTCTCATTTGTTTTGATTTACCAAGACCAATTCCAAGCCAACCATTTTGATTTCCTGCTGCAACAAGAGCTTTGAATCTAGTTGATTGACCGTTAGGAGTCATCTTTTGAATTAATCCAACATCAATAACTTCAGTTTTTAAATCAGGTAATAATTTTTTAACAATTCCAGATTCGAGTATGCGATAACCTTTTTCATAAATCTCTTCCATTGATGTAATTTCACCAGATGCAACTTTTCTTCCTAGAATTGTTTTTGGTTCCCAAACTTCTACAACAGGTTCACGTCTTGGTCTTCTTGGTCGGTCACCTTGACGACCACCTCTACCTCCAGGTCCTCCAGGTCTACCTTGTTGACCAGGTCTACCGCCAGGTCCTCCAGGTCTAGATTGTTGTTGTTGCTGTTGTGGAGTTTTTTTAACAGTTTTTTCAATACTCATTATGCTTTGACCTCACTATCAATTTTTGATTTAACACTTGAAATATCATTTTTAACTTTAAGATGTTCACCGTTAATTCTTTCATCAGCTGGAAATGATTCTTCATCAGCTGGAACTTTCACACCTGCATCGATTACTCCTTTTAATGCTGCAGCCATTCTGTCAGTGTATCTTCTAGTACCACTATACAAAATTGCGTCAGTTACGCCATTTGATAATGCTTTTTTTCCAGCCATGTAACCGGTCAAATATGATGCAGGAATATTTTTTCGAGAACCTTTCCATCCATCTTTAAGGAGAAATCGAGAATGGGCAGATGCTAGAACTTTGTCCCCTTTAATTTCAGGCTTGACAATTTGGACTTGAGTATTTTCATTTGTAACATTGACTGTAATGAAATCACGCTTTCCCATAAGCATAATTTTTCGTTTCCGATAGTTAGTTTTCTCACTACGAATTCTTTGCAATATCTTCGAATATGCCATCTATAGAGGAAAAACTTGAGATTGGTATTATAAACCTTAGACGCCAAGAAGGTGAACTAACAATGCTTTTTGGACATGTAAACGATTTTCAGCTTCATCCCAAACAACAGATTGAGAACCATCAATGACATCAGAGGTTACTTCTTGATCACGTTTTGCAGGGAGACAATGCATGAAGATGGCATCCTTTTTGGCCTTATTCATTAAAGCTTGGTTGACCTGGAATTTTGGAAGGAATTTTTTGACGCGATCAGAATTAGTGTTATGAATTGAAACAAATGTATCAGTCATGACAACATCTGCATCTTGTACTGCTGCTGCAGGATTGTCAGAAACTTCTAGAATTTCTGCATCTTTACCAATTTTAATAACATCAAATTCAGGTTCATAGCCATCAGGAATTGCAACAGAGAGTTGTATCTTTAGTTTTGCACATCCTAATATCAAAGAGTTACAAACATTATTTCCATCTCCTATCCAAGCAATTTTTATTTTCTTTAGATTTTTTTTATGTTCTTTAATTGTCATAAGATCTGCAAGTATTTGACATGGATGATATGAATCAGATAATCCATTAATTACAGGTATAGAAGAATTCCTTGCAAAAGTTTCTAGAGATTTATGATCATAAACACGAGCCATTACTACATTCACATAACGAGAAAGTGTCCTTGCGGTATCAGCAATAGATTCACCACGAGATAATTGAAGATCATTTGGAGATAATGTAAGTGCATGACCTCCAAGTTGGAACATTCCTGTTTCAAAACTTACACGTGTTCGAGTAGAAGGTTTTTCAAATATCATTGCTAAAGTTTTATTTTGTAAAAGCGGTTTTTCTTTTCCTTTTTTTAGTTCTTTTTTCAAGTCTATTGCTAAATCAATTATATTATTAATTTCCTTGGACTCTAATTCATCTAATGTGAGTATATCGACATTATGCGGTTTTTTAGTCATAGATTACAGAATAGAATATGTTTCTTATAGTTTTGTAAACTATGGTTTTGGTCTTCCATCTTGAATCCATTTTCTAATTTGATTAGCTAATTTCTTTGCTTCATTATCAGTTTCTGGTGGAGGAACATCATACAAATCAGCATAGTTGTTGATGTCATCAGTTTCAATTCCCTCAAATGGATCCGCATCGTCTTCTGGTTCGGGTTCTGATTCTGGTTCTTCAACAACTGGTTCAGGTTCTGGTTCCGGTTCCGGTTCGGGTTCTTCAACAACTGGTTCGGGTTTTGGTTCTGGTTCTGGTTCTGGAACAAATGGTTCTGGTTCTGGTTCTGGTTCCGGTTCTGGTTCTGGTTCTGGTTCTTCAACAACTGGTTCGGGTTTTGGTTCTGGTTCTTCAACAACTGGTTCAGGTTCTGGTTCTGGTTCCGGTTCTGGTTCTGGTTCGGGTTCTTCAACAACTGGTTCAGGTTCCGGTTTTTTAATTTCAGATAATGATGGAACATCAATATCAGTAGATTCAAAAACATTTTCAAGAAAAGTTTTCTTACTGAATTTTACAATATCATCATATTCTTGTCCTACACCAACGTAGATAATTGGAGATGATGTAACTTTTACAATTGATAATGCTGCACCACCTCTAGCATCAGCATCACTTTTAGTTAAAATTGAACAATCAAATTTTACTTGTTTATGAAATTCACGTGCTTGATTGACAGTATCATTTCCTGCAAGTGAATCACCAACAAATATTTTCATGTCAGGATTTACAACTTTAGTAATCTTTGCAATTTGTTCCATCAGATTAGAACTTGTCTGCATTCGTCCTGCAGTGTCAACCAAAACACAATCTACTTTATGAGATTGGGCATAAAGAACAGCATCTTTTGCAACAGCTGCAGGATCTGAACCATAATTTTGTGCAATAATTTTTAGATTTAGTCTGTTTGTGTGTTCACGAAGTTGTTCAATGGCACCAGCACGATATGTGTCAGCAGCTGCAATAACAACAGAAAATTTCTCATTTTTTAACATATTTGCAACTTTAGCTAATGATGTTGTTTTTCCAGTACCATTAATGCCAACAAATACTATGATAAATGGCTGATTTGATGATTTTTTTTCGTTAATTCTATCTTTCAAGTCAATTTGACCTGCATTATCAAAAGTTTCACTAATGAATTCAATTAGACTTTGTTTGACAAAATTTTGAATATTTTTCTTTTCAACTCTAGAACCGATTATTTTTTCTTTGAGACTGTCTTTAATGGAATCTATTACTTCTGTTGCCACATCAGATTCAAGTAGATTAATCTCCAATTCAAATAAAACATCTTCAATGTCTTTTTCATTAAGATCTTTTTCGCTAAATCCAGTAGATGCATTAGAAAATGCTTTTTTTAGATTATCAAACATATTGTTACGATTGAGGTTGTGATTGTTGCATGATTTGTTGCATCTGTTGTTTTCCTTGTTCTAGATTTGCTGCAATTTGTTGTCTTTGTGAGTTTGTTTCTTGTAATGCAACTTCTAATTCTTTAATCTTTGATTCTAAATAACTAAGGGCAGAATCATGATCTTTTTCTATTGCAACACCTGCACCGACATTAACTACAATTTTTTCATTTGGAATGTGTTTTGTTTTGATAAAAGTACCCATTCCAACCGGAACTAGACTTTCAGAATCAGGATTTGCTTTAATTTCTTGAATTGATTTTATTGCAGAATCCGCATCACGAATTATGTTTTTTATAGAATTTTCTTTTTGTGATAATTCTGTATACATATTTTCAAGCATTTGCATCTGTTGTAACATCTGTTGGGCTTGCTCTTCGCTCATGACTTTGAGATACGTACACTGTATAAAAATTAGAGTTTTTAGAAATAAAAGAAAAAAGAAAAGAGAATTACTTTGCTTTTGAGAATCGATCGTTTACTTCATCCCAATTGATGACATTCCACCAAGCAGCTATGTAATCAGGTCTTTTGTTTTGATACTTGAGATAGTATGCATGTTCCCAAACATCTAGTCCTAATAACGGAACTAAACCTTCAGTTCTTGGACTAGTTTGGTTTGGCATTGCCTTGTATTCGACTTTGCCAGAATTTGGATTGTATACAAGCCAACCCCATCCGCTTCCTTGAATTGGAGCTGTTTTACTAGAGAATAATTCTTTAAACTCTGCAAAAGATCCAAAGGAATCGTTTATGGCATCAGCAATTGCACCAGTTGGTTCACCACCACCGTTTTGTTTCATACTGTTCCAAAACAGTTTATGGTTATCGTATCCTCCACCATTAAAGTTAATGGCACCCTTAACATCGTCAGGGACTTGATTGATGTTTGACAAAATTTCTTCTATGTCCTTGTCTTGTAATTCAGGACTTAGTTTTTCCAATGCACCATTCATACCATCAGTATATTTTTGGTGATGTTTTGAATGATGAATTTCCATTGTTTGTGCATCAATATGAGGCTCTAGTGCATCATATGCATATGGCATCTCAGGAAGTGTATATTTTCCCATAATGGTGGATAATATGGAAGTAATTTATTGCTTTTCTAAAGGAATTATTACTAATCAAAAATTATAACATATATGAGAAATTTTTTATTTTTTACATTACTGTTAGGTGGTCTCTTTTCTTTTGTAATTGTAAATTTTATCACTTTGGATGAGAATTCTGAATTATTTTTAGATAATAGCGGACCATACATAGGTGCAGAATTTCCAAAAGAGTTGGGTTTTACAGGAAAGGGCATAAAGATTGGAGTCATTGATACAGGGATTAACCTAAGTCATCCAGATTTTTTTAATCAAGATGAAACATCTAGATTTTTGAAAGGATATGATTTTGTAGATAACGATACAGTTCCACAAGACACAAACGGACATGGGACACAAGTAACAGGGATAATTGCAGCTGATGGACAACTAAAAGGAATCGCACCTATGGCAGAAATTTTTTCATATAGAGTTTCATCAGATGGGGAATCAGTTCCGTCAAATTTGATAATTAAAGCCATCAACCAAGCAGTTGAAGATAGAGTGGACATCATTAACATCAGCTTAGGAGTTAACATGACTCATAACAAAATCGATGAGGCGGTAAATAATGCAATTAAACAAGGAATTGTGGTTGTTGCTGCTGCAGGAAATAGCGGTCCTGACAAGAGTACTATTGGAAGTCCAGCAAAAAATCCCAATGCAATCACTGTAGGAGCTACTTACAATAACCGTGATTCAAGCATGGTTTCAACACTAGAGGTTGAAGATACACAATTCCAAGTTTTACCAATGTTAGGAACAGATACAATTTCAGATCCAATATCAGCTGAAATTGTATTTGGAAAATATAGTAGAGAAAATGATTTTGATGGAATAGATGTTAGAGGTAAGATAGTTTTGGCAGAAAGAGGTGGAGAAGCACCAGATGAAATTGTTTTTTTCTCAGATAAAGAAATTTTTGCATCAAATAATGGCGCAAAAGGATTAATCGTATACAATAATCAACCTGGAATATTTTTTGGAGAATTAATTCATGAATATGTAAGTGAAGATTACTATCCAACAATACCTACAGTTTCAATGACGAGAGAAGAAGGATTGGAATTAAAAAAAATTCTTGAGAGTGAAACATCAGGAACACTTAACGTGTTTAATCATCCAGATTTTCTTGCAACATTTAGTTCAAGAGGACCAGTTTCTCCATTTTATCTAAAACCAGATCTAGTTGCACCAGGAGTTTTTGTAAATACAACTTCATTAAAGAATTTCTATAATATTACAAGCGGAACAAGTTATGCCGCTCCACATGTTTCAGGAGCAATTGCATTGTTATTAGAAAAGAATCCAAATTTCACACCTCATGAAATTAAATCCATACTAGTTACAACTTCAGATATCATCACAGACGAATACAAAAAAGAATTTGAATTTGATGCCGGCGGAGCAGGAAGAATTGATTTGAAAAAAGCATTTAATTCAGAATTGATATTTGAACCACCAAAGTTGATTTTTAATCTATCTGAGCACAAGACATTAGAAGAAAATGAAATTAAGATTAGTTCATTATATGGAAATATCAATATTCAAAAAGTAGAATTTTCAGATATAGAAAATGTTGAGTTTGATTACGAGATAAGAGATTCAGCATTATACATAACTTCAAAATTAATTGAAAATGAGTTAGGTGATTTCGAAACTAGAGCATTCATTACAAACAATGACATAATGTATCAGATTCCAATAATTGTTCGAGTTAGTGAAGCATCAATAGTTATTTCGGAATCTGAAAATGAATTATCTTTTCAAGTGAAACGACCATTAGATTGGGATTATGCAAAAATAACAGTTACCAATAGTGAGACATTTGAAGAACGTAGTATTTCCATAACACCAAACAAAATTGAAAGTTTGAAACTTTATGATCCAGGAACATATTGGATTGAAGCAAATGTGAAAAGCTCTGAGGATACGTTTGATGTGTATGAGTTTTATGAAATCAAAAAGGACTTGAGTGAAGAAAAACCAATTCTAGAAAATTCAGAATTACCAGAAAGAGCATTGATAATTTTAGGAATTATTTTTAGTATAGTTGTACTTGTTGGATTAAAACTTAGAAAGAATTACTGAATTTGAGGTCCGGCATTTTTAATTTCTGGAGAAGCATCTTTGAATTTTGTAAAGTTTTCACCAAACATTTGTGCTAATTTCTTTGCAGACAAATCGTAGGAATCCTTGTCAATCCATGTATTTTTTGGGTCTAAAACATCAGAAGGCACACCTGGACATTCAGTAGGAACATCAAGATTGAAGGTGTCATCATGTCTGAATTTTATCAAGTCAAATTTTCCGGTCAAGGCAGCAGTTACCATTGCACGACTGTATTTTATGCTGATTCTTTTTCCAACGCCGTATGGACCACCAGACCATCCAGTGTTAATTAGATAAACAACGGTATTGTGTTCAAGTATTTTTTCACCTAACATTTTTGCATATACAGATGCAGGACGAGGCATAAATGGTGAGCCAAAACATGCAGAGAATGTTGCTTTTGGTTCTTTAATTCCACGTTCGGTACCAGCAAGTTTACTTGTGTAACCTGACATGAAATGAAACATTGCACTTTCTTTTGTTAATTTTGAAACAGGTGGAAGTACACCTAATGCATCTGCTGTTAAAAATATTATAACTTTAGGATGACCACCAATACTTGGAA